>JAFEGC010000058.1 GCA_018240265.1 Pseudomonadota bacterium
GCCAGGAGCTCGATGATTGGGCGCACCAAGCCGTGCTCGGCCACGAGCATGCCCGGCGGCCGTGGATTGCCTACCACCGCGAAGCCGAGGCGGCGCTGGCCGCACTGGTCGGCGCCCGCGAGGCCGAGGTGGTAGCGATGAACTCGCTCACAATCAACCTGCACCTGATGATGACCAGCTTCTTCAGGCCCGCGGGCGAACGCGACAGCATCCTGATGGAAGCCGGCGCCTTCGGCTCGGACCGTTACGCCGTGGTATCGCAGCTGCGGCTGCATGGCCTGAACGAGGCCGATCACCTGATCGAACTGCGACCGCGCGCCGGCGAGCGCTGCCTGCGCACGCAGGACATCCTGGACGCGGTGCAGCGCCATGGGCGGCGGCTGAGCCTGGTGCTGCTGCCGGGCGTGCAGTATCTCACTGGGCAGTCGTTCGAGCTCGCACCCATCGTCGCCGCTGCCCGTCGCGCCGGCGCGGCGGTGGGGCTGGATCTCGCGCATGCCGTGGGCAACGTGCCGCTGCAGCTGCATGACTGGGGTGCGGATTTCGCGGTGTGGTGTTCGTACAAGTATCTGAATGCCGGTCCCGGCGCCATCGGCGGCTGCTTCGTGCACGAGCGCCACGCGCGCCGCTTCGACCTGCCGCGACTGGCGGGTTGGTGGGGGCAGGATGCGCAGATCCGCTTCCAGATGGGTCCGCAGTTCCAACCCATCGCGGGCGCGCAGGGCTGGCAGGTGAGCAACCCGCCCATCCTGGCGGCGGCGCCACTGCTCGCCTCGTTGCAGATTTTCGCCGAGGCCGGCCTGCCGGCGCTGCGGCGCAAATCCATCGAGCTCACCGGCTGGCTTGCGCGCACGCTGCGGGCGGAACTGGGCTCGCACATTGACATCATCACACCCTCGGATGCCGCGCAGCGCGGCTGCCAACTGAGCCTGCGCCTGACCTGCGGCGCGGAGCGCGCGCGCGAGGCGTTCCGCCGCTTGAGCGCCAGCGGCGTGATCGCCGACTGGCGCGAGCCGGACATCATCCGCGTGGCACCGGCGCCGCTGTACAACTCCTTTGCCGACTGTCACGCCGCCGTGCAGGGCTTGAGCGCGGCGCTCGGCGCATGAGCCCGCCGCGACGGACGGTGAGCATTGCAGGCGCCGGGCCCGCAGGTTCACTGCTCGCCCTCCTGCTGCGCCGGCGCGGCTTCGAGGTGCGCCTGTACGAGCGGCGCGCCGACCCGCGCGGCCAGCCGTTCGACTCGGGTCGGTCGATCAACCTGGCGATGGCCAAACGCGGCATCCACGCGCTGCGCCACGCCGGCGTGATCGAACATCTGCGCGACACGCTGATCCCGATGCGCGGGCGCATGATCCATGACCGCGCCGGCGCCACCTCGTTCCAGCCCTACGGCAGCCGGCCGGAGGAAGTGATTTATTCGATCTCGCGCCACCGGCTCAACGCCCTGCTGATCGACGTCGCCATCCGCCAGTACGGCGCGCGCGTGGAGTTCGAATGTGAAGTGCGGGGCTGCGATGCCGGGCAGCATCGCTTGGAGCTGGGCGCGCCGGGCGCTGCCCGTGCGCCTTGCTCGCAGTGCGCCGCGCGTTGGGTGGACTACGAAGTGCTGATCGCCGCCGATGGCGCCGGCTCGGCGGTGCGCGCCTCACTCACCGCCGCCGGCGCGGTCCAGGCCCGCTTGGAACCGCTGGCGCACGCCTACAAGGAATTGACCATTCCCGCCGGCCCGGACGGCGGCCACCGCATGGAGCGCGAGGCTCTGCATATCTGGCCGCGCGGGGACTTCATGCTCATCGCGCTGCCGAACCCCGATGGCACGTTCACCGCGACGCTGTTCCTCGATGCCGCCCGCCTCGATGCGCTGCGCACACCCGAGGTCATCGATGAATTCCTAAGCCGCGAATTCCCGGATGCGGCCGCGCTGATGCCGGAACGCGTGGCCGAATTCTGCTCGCATCCACTCGGTCACCTGGCCACGGTGTACGCGCATCCCTGGCACACCGGCCGCACGCTGCTGCTTGGCGATGCGGCGCACGGCGTGGTGCCCTTCCACGGCCAGGGCATGAACTGCTGCTTCGAGGATTGCGTGGAGTTCGATGCGCTGTTGGATGAATCCACGCAATGGGAAGCGCTGTTCGCCGAGTTCACGCGCCGGCGCAAGCCGAACACCGATGCCATCGCCGCCATGGCGCTGGAGAACTACCTGGAAATGCGCGAGCGCGTGGCCGATCCCCGCTTCCAGTTGCAGAAGCGCCTGTCGCTGGAACTGGAACGCCGCCACCCGCAGCGCTTCATACCGCGCTACACCATGGTGAGCTTCCGTCACGACATCGGCTACGCCGAGGCGATGCGTCGCGGGCAGGTGCAGCAGCGCATCCTCGAGCAGCTGACAGCCGCCGCCAAAGACCTGGATGAGATCGATTATGCGCAGGCGGCGCGGGAGATCGAAGCGGGGTTGGCACCTCTGGACTCAACGACGATCAATTCATCCGAGTGACTCTCGCTCCTGCTGCGACGGCTGCACATGCTCGCTGATGAAGTCGGCAGAACACTTCGGTAATCGCTCCAAAGTCACGAAACTGAACGCGTAGGCATGCCGCTCGTCTGCCGCGTGCTCCTCGCGCGCCACTTCGCGAAACACCGGATCGCGCCAGCCATGGAAGAACGCATCACCATCAGGGATATGCGTGTGCACTTGAGTCAGGTGGATGCACCGGGTGTGCGGCAGCGCGAGCTGGTAGATCTGCGCGCCGCCGATCACCATCAGCGCCTCGCTCCCCGCGCACAGCGCCAGCGCCCGTTGCACGCTGTCCACCGCTTCGGTCCCCGGGGCCTGGAAATACGCGTCGCGGCTCATCACCAGGTTGCGCCGGCCGGGCAGCGGCCGGCCGATGGACTCGTAGGTACGCCGTCCCAGCAGGATGGGCTTGCCCAGGGTGATGGCCTTGAAGCGGCGCAGGTCGTCGGGCAGATGCCAGGGCAGCGCATTGCCGCGGCCGATGACATCGTTGTCGGTGGCGGCCACCACGAGTTCGATAGGCGGGATGGCGGACGGAGCGTGACGCAACTTGGCTTTAGCGGCGAGCAGCGCGCTTCGTCTTGCGGGCGCGGCGCGGCTTGGGTTCGGGCTTCGGCTCCAGCATGCTGCCGCGACAGTTCGCGGCGCCGCAGCGGCAGGCGAACACCTCATCCACATCCGGCGCGTCATCGTCATCGCGCTGGATGGAATAGTCGTAACACAGCTCCTCGCCGGGCTGGATGGTACGAATCGCATCGATGAACACGCGCCGATTCTCGGTAGTGCTCTCGCAGTTCGGATCGCAGCCGTGATTGATGAAGCGCGCGGCGTTCCCGCCCACGCCCGCATCAATCACCGTGCGCGCGTCGACCGTGAACAAAAAGGTGTGGTTGTCGCGCGCGTCCTTGCCCTCGTACCGCGTGTCTGCCTTGTTGTGGCTAATGCGCTCGCCCAGGTACTCGACCAGGCGTGTGCCCTTGCGAATGCGACGCAGCGCGAACACGCCATCGCCATGAATGGGCGAATGGCGCACCTTGAACAGCGGGCGGCGGGCGGTGGGCGTGCGGGATTCGTTACTGGATTTCTTCGACATGGGGTCCTGTGACTTCAGACGGCGACGGGCGCCTTGATCGGTGCATCGCTCTCGTAAGCCACGATTTCGATGTCCTCGAAGCGGTAATCGAACAGCGAGGGCGGCCGGCGCAGAAAGCGCAGCTGCGGCAGTGGCCGCGGCTGGCGCGCGAGCTGCAGGTCGGCCTGTTCCAGGTGATTCAGATACAGGTGGCAGTCGCCACCGGTCCAGATGAACTCACCGGGCGCGAAGCCACATTGATGCGCAACCATCAGCGTGAGCAGCGCGTAGGAGGCGATGTTGAACGGCACGCCCAGGAAGATATCGGCGCTGCGCTGATACAGCTGGCAGGACAGACGCCCTTGCGCTACGTAGAACTGGAATAGCGCGTGACAGGGAGCGAGGGCCATCTTGTCCAGCTCGCCCACGTTCCAGGCGCTGACCAGCAGCCGGCGCGAATCCGGATTCGACTTGAGTTGTTCCAGCACCTGGCTGATCTGGTCGATGTGCCGGCCGTCGGCGGTGGGCCAGCTGCGCCACTGCCGCCCATACACCGGCCCCAGCTCGCCGTTCGCATCCGCCCATTCGTTCCAGATGCTGACGCCGTTTTCCTTGAGGTAGCGGATATTGGTATCGCCGGACAGGAACCACAGCAGTTCGTGCACGATGGAGCGCAGGTGCAGCTTCTTGGTGGTCAGCACCGGCAAGCCCTGCGCCAGGTCGAAGCGCATCTGATAGCCGAACACGCTCAGCGTGCCGGTGCCGGTGCGGTCCGCCTTGCGCGCGCCGTGCGTGCGCACCCAGCGCAGCATGTCAAGGTATGCCTGCATGCGCGCGCCTTACGCCGCCACCGGCTTGAAATTGCCGCTGGACTCGTGGCGCGAGTAGGCATACAGCATCACCCCCACGCCGATGAAAATCATCGGCGTGGTGAGCAGCATGCCCATGGTCAGCCAGTTGCCGGCGAGATAGCCGATGTTGGCGTCGGGCAGGCGTACCCACTCCACCGTGAAGCGGCCCAGCCCGTACAGGATGAGAAACAGCCCGGTGGGCGCCAGCCGCGGGCGCGGGCGCTCGGTGTACCAGTACAGCACGCAGAACAACACCAGGCCCTCCAACAGCGCTTCGTACAACTGCGAGGGATGGCGCCCGATGAGCCGGCCGCTGGCATCGGGCACGCCGAAAGCCCAGGGCAGATCGGTGGGACGGCCCCACAATTCATTGTTGATGAAGTTGCCCAGCCTGCCGGCCATCAGGCCGATGCCGGGGAGCGGCGCCAGGAAATCGAACACATCGACGACGGCCTTGCGTTTCTGGTAAGCGAAGATCACCGCCGCGGTCAGCACGCCCACCAGCCCGCCGTGGAAAGACATGCCGCCGTCCCAGATGTGGAAGGCGTTGCGCCAGTCCTCGGCGATGACATCGCGACCGTACACCAGGCACCAGCCGATGCGCCCACCCGCGATCACGCCGATGGCGGCGTAGAAAATGAGATCGTCCACGTCCAGCTCGGTCCAGGTCGAACCGGGACGGCGCGCGCGCGTGCGCGCCACCCACCAGCCGCCGACGAAGCCGATGAGATACATGATGCCGTACCAGTGCACGCGCAGCGGCCCCAGCCCGAAGAATGGGCCGATGGACACGGCGATGGGATTGATGTGCGGATAGCTCAGCATGTCATCAGCTCAACGCGTCGTTCACCCGGCAAAAAAACGCCTTCAAATAGCGGGTTTCGGCGATGGCCGGATGCACCGGATGATCAGCCGACTGCCCGCCCTGTTCCAGGATCTGCAATTGCCTGTCCGCCGCCCGTGCGGCCTTGGCGATGGCGCCCTGAAATTCCTCGGCGCCGACATGGTACGAGCAGGAGCAGCTTACTAGTATGCCTTCCGGCGCCAGCACGCGCATGGCGAGCTGATTGATGCGCCGGTAGGCAGCCAGCGCCGCCGGCACATCCTTCTTGCGCTTGGCGAAGGCCGGCGGATCGACCACCGCCAGGTCGAAACGCGCGCCCTCCTGCCCCAGTGCTTCCAACGTCTCGAAGGCATCGCCGGCGCGCGTGCGCAACGTGACATCATTGGCCTTGGCATTGGCGCTCGCCGCCGCCAACGCCTGCGCGCTGGCATCCACGCACAGCACCTCGGCGGCGCCGAGCCGCGCCGCGTTGATACCCCAGGCGCCGGCGTAACAGAACAGATCCAGCACGCGCGCGCCGGGCCGGATATAGGCGGCCAAGCGCCGCCGGTTGGCGGCCTGATCGTAGAACCAGCCGGTCTTCTGTCCCTGCTCCAAGTCCGCGCTGTAGTGCAGGCCGTTCTCGATCACCGTGGCGGTTCCGGGTTCGCCCCGCGCCCACTCCACCTGTGCGGGCAGCCCTTCCAGGCCGCGCAGTGCCGTATCGTTCTTGAGCAGCACCCGCCTAGGCGCCGCCACCGCCTGCAGCGCCTCCAGTATTTGCGGCAGCAGGGCCTGCATGCCGGCGGTGGCGACCTGCACCACGCAATCCTCGCCGAAGCGGTCGATGACCAGGCCAGGCAGCGCGTCGGACTCGCCGTACACCCAGCGATAACAGGGCTGATCGTACAGGCGCTGGCGCAGCGTCAGCGCCAGCTTCATCCGCGCGACGAACCACTGCGCCGTGGGCAGTTCGGCGCTCTGCAGGAGCCGCGCGCAGATCAGCGAATGCGGATTCACGTACGCCACGCCCAGGGAGCGATCCTGATGCGTCAGCACCCGCACCAGCTCGCCGGGGCGAAAGCGGTTCAGCGGGGTCTGCGCGATGTCCACCTCGTTGCTGAACACCCACAGATGTCCGCTCAGGAGCCGCCGCTCCTCGTGACGTTTCAGCCGCAGCGCGGGCAGGTCGGCGGCCGTGGCAGCGGCGATGACACCGGCGGTGCCGGCAGCCGTAGTGGCGATGGCGGTGGCAGCGGTGGCAGCGGTGGCAGCGGTGGCAGCGGTAGTTGTGGCGGCAGGCATCGGCGGGCGCATCGGCTATAGTGGCCGGCATTCTACGACAGGACCGATGCGATGGGGCCCGATGCCACGAACACGCTGAGCAATCGCCTGGCGCAAGAATCCAGCCCGTACCTGCGCCAGCACGCGCACAATCCCGTGGATTGGTATCCCTGGGGCGAGGAGGCGCTGATCGCGGCGCGGCGCGAGGACAAACCCATCCTGCTGTCCATCGGCTACTCGGCCTGTCATTGGTGTCATGTCATGGCGCACGAGTCGTTCGAGCATGCACCCACGGCCGATCTGATGAACCGCGAGTTCATCAACATCAAAGTGGATCGTGAGGAGCGTCCCGACCTCGACCGCATCTACCAGCTCGCACAGCAGATGATCACGCAGCATGGCGGCGGCTGGCCGCTGACCATGTTCCTGACGCCGGATGAACAGGTACCGTTTTTCGGCGGCACGTATTTTCCGCGCGAGGCACGCCATGGCATGCCAGCATTCCGTGAGGTCCTCACGCGGGTGGCGCGCTACTTCCGCGAGCATCGCACCGATATCGCCCGGCAGAAACAGGCGCTGCAGGATGCGTATGCCAGCCTTGCGCCGCCGCCGGCCGCGGGCGATCAGGCGCTGGACGATGCGCCGCTCCAGGCGCTGCGCGAGGCGCTGGCGCGTAGCTTCGATGCGCAGTGGGGCGGCTTCGGCCACGCGCCGAAATTTCCGCAGGCACCGTCGGTGGAGGCCGCTTTGCGCATCTGGGCGCGCAGCCGTGCAGGCAGCGCGCCCGATCTGCAGGCGCTGTACATGGCCACGCTGACGCTGGCGCGCATGGGCGAAGGCGGTATCTGCGATCAGCTGGGCGGCGGCTTCTTCCGCTACTCCACCGATGAGCACTGGAGCATTCCGCATTTCGAAAAAATGCTGTACGACAACGCCGCCCTGCTCGCGCTCTATGCGCAGGTCACGGCGGCCACGAGCGACCCGGTCTTCGCCGGCATCGCCGCGCACACGGCGCAGTTCCTGCTGCGCGACTTGCAGGATGCGCGAGCAGGCTTCTGCGCGGCGCTGGACGCAGACTCGGCGGGAGGCGAAGGCGCTTACTACGTGTTCGGCCGCGAGGAACTGCGCGCGCAGCTATCCCCAGCCGACTACGCGCCATTCGCGCAGCGTTACGGTCTCGACCGCACGCCCAACTTCGAGGAACAGTGGCATCTGCGCATTTGCGAATCGCTCCAGGCAGTGGCGCAGCGCAACCACGAGAGCGAGGAAGCGATGCGCGAAAGACTGCGCAATGCCTGCGCCCAACTGCTGCGGCTGCGCTCCGGGCGCACGCCGCCCGCGCGCGACGGCAAGATCCTCACCGCTTGGAATGGCCTCGCGATCCGCGCGCTGGCGCTGGCCTCCCGCGTGCTGGATCGCCCGGAGCTGGCGCAGGCGGCGGGCAATGCCCTGGATCGCGTCAAGCAGTTCGCGTGGCGCGACGGCCGGCTGCTGGCCTGCATCGCCGGCGGGCGCGGCTATCAGCCGGCCTTCCTGGACGATCATGCCTTCCTGGCGCAGGGCTTGCTCGAGCTGCTGCAATGCCGCTGGCGCAGTGCCGATCTTGTGTTCCTGCGGGAGCTTCTGGATGCGCTGCTGGCCCATTTCGAGGACCCGCGGGATCACGGCTTTTTCTTCACCGCCGACGACCACGAGCAGTTGCTGTACCGGAGCAAGAGCTTCGCCGATGACCTGCTGCCCAACGGCAACGCGGTGGCGGCGATGGTGCTGTACCGTGCCGGCTCACTGCTGGCCGAGCCGCGCTATCTTGCGGCGGCGGAGCGCACGCTGCGCGCCGGCTACGCCGCCATGCGCGAAGCCCCGCAGGCGCATGCCAGCCTGATCCTGGCGCTCACCGACGTGCTGGATCGTGGGAACATCGTCATCGTGCGCGGCGAGCCGCGCGCCTGCGCCGAGTGGGCACGGCAGCTGGCGCAGCTATACGCGCCCAGCCATACCTTCCTCGCCATTCCGCGGGATGCGGAAGGGTTGCCGGAGCCGCTGGCGGTGAAGGCGGTTCGCGGCGAGGTATGCGCCTACCGCTGCGAGGCCCAAGCCTGCGCCGAGCCGGTCAGCGACCTGGGAGCACTGATTCGAGCGCTTCCTTAAGCCGGCCCTTGAGCTCGCCGTAGACCTCCTGCGAATAGGCCGGCGCGCCGGCCCAGTCCAAGGCCCAGGGTTGCGCCATGCGCTGTGCCGCCGGTTCGTCGGCGTAGCGCGGAAACACGTGCGCATGCAGGGCCGGCTCCTGGTTGCCGAAAATGGCGTAATTGATGCGGATGGCGCCGGTCAAGGCCAGCAGCGCATCGCCCACGATACCCATGTCGGCGAGGAAGGTCGTGCGCGCGGTCCCATCCAGCGCATTCAAGTGTGGCACCACCGGGTCGGGCAGCAACAGGCAGTAGCCGGGCAGCACCTGGCGTTCGGCCAGGATCACCCAGCCGGAGGGCAGATGCGCCACGCACCCCGGATACGCGCCGCCACGGCAGGCGCTCACCATGCGATGGATGGCGGTGTCCGTCATCGGCTCATCGCCCGCGCGATGTCGGCGGCCTGCACCGCGCCGGCGGTATTGCCGAAATGGCTGCGCAGATGGGTCAGGAGCGCCGCCGCATCCGCATCGTTCAACCAGCCGTACTGGGGCATGCGCGTAGTGTAGCGACCCTCAGGGATAGCCGCCGAACGCTCGCCCTTGAGCACCCAGCGCGCCAGCGGCGCCACCTCGCCGTTCACCAGCACCGATCCCGCCAATGCGGGATATACGTGGGCGATGCCATGCCCATCGGGCTGGTGACAGGGCACGCAATTGCCGGCGTAGATCTGTTCGCCGCGCTGCACGGGCGCGAGCGGTAAGGGCGCTGCGCCCGGTGAGCAGCCGACCAGCATCGCACAACCGGCCAGCATCGCCCCGCCGGCGAACATGATGCCGCTGGCCGACGCCCCGCGGTGGGTCAACACCGCTACCCGCCCGCTGTTACCGCCGCGGCTCACACGCGCACCCACTGGCCGCGGTCCAGCGCCAGCACCCGGGTCTTGGGAAAGAAATTGAACTCGGTGGCGCTGCACCAGGTGTACGCACCCATCATCGAACCCACCAGCAGATCGCCGATGCGCAGCCGCGGCAGCTCCAGCTGCTCGTCGATCACGTCGATGCTGTCGCAGGTGGGACCGGCGAGGACCGAAGGGAGCGGTGCACCGCGGCCGTCGAGTGGCGTGACGGGATATTTCACATGGTCGAACAACTGGCCGTTGAAACAGCCGTACAGGCCCTCGTCCAGGTAGTACCACCAGCGGCCATCGCGCTGCGCGCGCCCCATCACCGACATCGCGGTAATGGCGGCCGGCGCGGCGATGAAACGACCCGGCTCGGCGATGAGCCGGAGCGAGGCGGGCAGGCGCGCCAGCGCGGCGCGGATTGGCGCACAGAAGGCCTCGATGTCCACCGGAGCGCCGCCATAGCTCACCGGAAAACCGCCACCGATGTCCAGGATCGAGGCCGGCGCGCCATGCCGTGTCACGCGCTCCAGAAGCTGCTGGCACACCTCGATGGCCTGGACGTACATGGCGGGATTCTCGGCCTGGGAACCCACGTGAAACGACAGTCCGCCGATGCGAACGCCCAGCCGCGCGGCCAGACGCAGCAGCTCCTCCACCGCCTCGGGGTCGCAGCCGAACTTGCGCGACAGATCGCAGCGCGCGTCGGGGCTGCGAAAGCACACGCGGATCAGGAGCGAGGTCTGGTGCGCGTAGCGCTCGAACTTTCGCAGCTCGTCCGGATTGTCGACCACGAAGCGGGTGACGCCCGCGTGCAGCGTATTGCGGATGTCGATGTCGCGCTTCACCGGATGCGTGTGAATGCAGCGCTGCGCGGCGATGCCCAGCCCGCGCACCAGCTCGCTCTCCCCGGTTGAGGCCAGATCGAAACAAGCGCCGGCCGCATCCAGCGTTGTCACCACGGCCGGGTGCGGCAGCGGCTTCAGCGCGTAGTGCAGATCCACGCCGGGAAGCGCCGCCGCCAGCGCGTGATACTGGTAACGGATGCGCGCAAGGTCGAGGATGAACAGCGGCGAACCGAAACGCCTGACCAGCGAGCGCACCGCCTCGGGAGCGAAGGGATCCTGCTCCGGCGCCAGCAAGACTTCTTCAGCCGGCGGCTGCAGGCGTGGTTCAGGCCGCACTGATTTCCAGCGACTCCGCGCCGCCGCCACCGCTGGCGCGTTGCAGGCGGTCGCGTACCGCCGCCCAGCGCTCATCGTCCGGCACTTCCTGCACGAGTATGCGGACGCAGCCGGCACGATCCAGCCGGCGCAAATGGTTGTACAGGTTGTGGGCGTAGGTTTCCGCCTTCTTGCCGGCGTTCACCCAGGTCATGTAGCGGCGTGTCTGCAGCGGCGGGCGCAGGGCCAACACCGCCACTTTCTCGTTCCGGTCGGTGAATTCACCGGCGCGGCGCTCCAGGTCCTCGATGGGCACGATTTCCAGCGGCGTCAGCGGCGCGTAATGTTGCGGACGATCGCCGGGCGCGTGCGGCAGGCCCTGCTCCGCGGCCGCCGCGTCGCGCAGCTGCACCGGTCCGACCACGGCGGTGAGCTGCGACAGCGTGATGAAACCGGGCCGCAGCAGCACCGGCTTGTCGTTCAGGCAGGACACGATGGTGGATTCCAGGCCGATGAGCGACTCGCCGCCGTCGAGGATGAGCTGCACTTCGTCACCGAACTCCTCGCGCACGTGTTCGGGGCGCGTCGGGCTCAGGCGGCCGTAGCGATTGGCCGAAGGCGCCGCCAGACCGCCGCCGAAGGCGTTGAGCAGCTGCTGCGCCAGCGGATGCGAGGGCACGCGGATGCCGATGCTGTCCTGGCCGCCGGTGACCAGGTTGTTGACGTTGTCGGCCTTCGGATAAATGAGGGTCAGCGGACCGGGCCAGAATTCCTCGGCCAGCGCCTGGGCGCAGGATGGAATGTCACGAACCCAGCGATGCAGGTAGCGCGGATCGTCCAGGTGCACGATGACCGGGTGGTCGGGCGGACGGCCCTTGAGCTCGAAGATTTTGCGCACGGCGGCGGGGTTCGCGGCGTTGGCGCCCAGACCGTAAACGGTCTCGGTCGGAAAGGCCACCACGCCACCGGCGCGTAGCACTTCGACGGCTTCTTCGATGAGGGTTTGAGGCGCGCGAACCATAGGTGCCATGATAT
>JAFEGC010000590.1 GCA_018240265.1 Pseudomonadota bacterium
TTCCACTGCCGCCGGCGTGCTGCTCGGCGCCATGCCGCGCGAGATGCGCGCCGCCGACCCTGCGGCTGGCAAGGCCGCGGTCCTCGCGCAGGTGCCAAAACTCCACGCCGAAAACCTGCGCCGCCTGCAGGAATGGATTGCCCTGCCGTCGATAGCCGCCGAGACCCGCAACTATCCGCAAGGGGCGGAGCACATGGCGCAGCTCGCGCGCGAGGCCGGATTCTCAGGCGTGCGTATCGTACCCACCTCGGGCAAGCCGGGCGTGTTCGGCGTGCTCGAGGCCGACGTGCGTAGCGGGGCGCGCAGCACCGTGGCGGTGTACTTCATGTACGACGTCAAGCAGTTCGTGCCGGAGGAATGGAGTTCGCCGCCGCTGGAAGCGCGGCTGGTGCCGAAGGACGATCTGGGCACCGTGTGCATGGGGCGCGGAGCGGTCAATCAGAAGGGGCCGCAGAACTCGTTCCTGGGTGCGCTGGCGGCGTTCAAGGCCGCCGGCCGCAAGCCGCCGGTGAACCTGGTGCTGGTGGCGGAGGGCGAGGAGGAGATCGGCTCGCCGCATTTCGGCGAGATCGTCTCCGACCCGGGAGTCACCGCCGCGCTCGGCAAATGCATCGGTGTGCTGCTGCCCTCGGCGACACAGGAGCGCGATGCCAGCGTCCAGGTGGAGCTGGGCGCGAAGGGCATCATCGAACTGGAGCTGGTGTCGAGCGGCGAGAAATGGGGCCGCGGTCCGCGCAAGGACGTGCACTCCAGCCTGGAAGCGCAGATGGACTCGCCGTCCTGGCATCTGGTGCAGGCGCTGAATACGCTGGTGGAGAAGGACGGCCACACCCCCGCGGTGGATGGGCTGTTCGAGCACGTGAAGCCGCTGAGCGATGCGCAGAAAAAAATGGTCCACGAGTATGCCGCCTCGGTGTCCGAGGACACGATCAAGCAACTGTATGGCGTCTCGCACTGGGTGCACGACCTGCCCTGGGAAGACTCGCTTCTGCGCCTGTTTTCGCAGCCCACGGTGAACATCGAAGGTCTGGTCGGCGGTTACACCGGACCCGGCGGCAAGACGGTGCTGCCACATCGCGCCGTGGCCAAGATCGACATGCGCCTGGTGCCGGACATGAGCGCGAGCGATACGCTGGCCAAGCTCAAGA
>JAFEGC010000591.1 GCA_018240265.1 Pseudomonadota bacterium
GACCGGCGCTACTGCGTGCTGTTCGATCCGCTCGACGGCTCCTCCAACCTCGACGTATGCGGCGGTGTTGGCACGATTTTCAGCATTCTGCGCCACGATCGTCGCGGCGAGAACGGCGCGGCGTCGCTTCTGCAGCCGGGCACGAAACAAGTGGCGGCCGGCTACGTGCTGTACGGCTCCTCCACCGTGTTCATGCTCACCCTGGGCCGGGGCGTCGACATGTTCGTGCTCGACCCGGGGATCGGCGCCTTCATGCGCGTGGAACGCGGTCTGAAAGTACCGCCCTCCTGCAAGTCCTATTCGGTCAACGAGGGCAACCGCAAGAGTTTTCCCACCGGCTTCCAGCGCTACCTGGACTGGGCGCAGGACCATGACTACTCCAGCCGCTATGCCGGCGCGATGGTGGCCGATGTGCATCGCATCCTGCTCAAGGGCGGCGTGTTCATGTACCCGCCTACCAAGAAGGCGCCGAACGGCAAGCTGCGCCTGATGTACGAAGCCAATCCCATGGGCATGATCATCGAGCAGGCCGGCGGCAAGGCGCTGAGCGCGCCGGGGCAGCGCGTGCTGGAAGTCCAGCCCACCGACATTCACCAGCGCACCACCGTGATCCTGGGCAGCGCCAACGAGGTGGATCACGTGGCTTCGCATCTAAAGGCCTGACGGCGCGCGGCCGGATGGCTCGGGCGCGATCAAGACGCCGGAGCAGAGAATAGAGCCTGCACCGCGACGAACGGCGTCGTACATACCGATCAGGATGGGCAGTTGCTCACTCAATGCCCGCCCTTGACGAACAGGCCCGCCGCGGTCAGCGCCTCCGCCAGTCGCACTTCGATGTCGGCCGCCTCGGTGCGCGCGATGTGCTGCAAATGCTGCACCGGTCCTTCGAGCACTTCCAGGCCGCGGCGCCGCACCGCGCCTGCGCTGCGGATGCCGGCCTTGTGCTGCTCGAAGCGCTGCGCCGCCGGGTAGCGGCTCATGCCCACATACACGCCGAAGCCGCTGCCGTGCGCACTGCTGAGGGCATCCGCGTGCGTGGCCGGCGGACTGTCGCGATAATCGAGCAGCACCAGGTACAGATGGCTCCGGCCACGGCGAGTCGCGTGAAAGCGAGCGCACACCTCGTAGCACAGCGGTAACCATT
>JAFEGC010000592.1 GCA_018240265.1 Pseudomonadota bacterium
CATCAATGCCGTCGGCATTGTTGCCTACGACGAAGCGGCGCAGGCTGTCGTTCAGCCGCGCGCGGATGGCTACGTGACGCGTCTGTTGGTGCGCGCTGCGCTTGACTCTGTGCGGCAGGGGCAAGTCCTGGCGGAAGTCGATATCCCGGCGTGGCGCGAGGCACTGGGGGAATACCTCGCCCTGTTGCCAGCGCAGCCGGCAGCGGAACAACCAGCAACATCGGGGGTCGCCGATCAGAGCACGGCGCCGCCAGAGGCAGCGAGCACGATCGCATTGCGAACGGCGCTGCGCCGCCGACTCATCGCGCTCGGTGTCCCGGACGCGAGCATCCAGCAGGTCGAGCAGTCTCACGCGTTGCCGGCGCATTTCGAGCTCATCGCGCCAGTGAATGGCGTCGTGACGGAGCTCGGAATCCGCGAAGGCGCCGCATTCATGGCCGGCACGATGGTCGCACGAATCAGCCGGATCGATTCAGTCTGGGTGGACGCACAGCTCCCGGAGGCTCAGGCGCGGTCCGTACCGCCCGGCCAGCGCGTGCGCATCACCGCCTCGGCGCATCCCGGGAAGGTGTTCGCCGGCAAGGTGCTCCGCGTCCTTCCGCAACTCGATGCGGTCACCCGAACGGTCGGCGTGCGAATCCTTGTTGACAACGCCACGGGAAAGCTGAGCCCGGGCATGTATGTCAACGCGGCGCTGCCCGGGGGCGCTGCACAGGCGCAGCTGTGGGTGCCGAGCGAAGCGGTGATCACGACGGGTGAGCGCAGTGTCGTCATCTTGGCGCGCGATGGGGGCGGGTTCGATGTGGCCTCGGTCACTGCTGGAATCGAGTCCGGCGGCAAGACCGCGATCCTCTCGGGGCTCAGGGAGGGCCAGTCCGTGGTGCTCTCTGGCCAATTCCTGATCGATTCCGAAGCAAACCTGAAATCCGCCTTCAACCGACTGACAGCGGGCGGAGCGAACCCGTGATTGCCGCATTGATTCGCCGCTCGATTGCCAACCGCTACCTGGTACTGCTGGCAAGCGGTCTGCTCGCGGCCTGGGGGCTCTGGGCACTGCTGCGCACGCCGCTTGACGCACTGCCGGATCTCTCCGACGTGCAGGTGATCATCCGTACGACCTACCCAGGACAGGCACCCC
>JAFEGC010000593.1 GCA_018240265.1 Pseudomonadota bacterium
GGACTCTCAGCTCCACACCATCGTTGAGCGTGCGGTCACCCAGGAAAACGCAGCCCGAGATACCAGCAAGGGAAGTGTTCGCGTCTCATACACGACGATCGGCGAGCGCCCAGCTGGTCATACTGATGAAAAATCACCGCTGGTCAGCGGTGCCGCCGATGCAGCGCGTGCCTTCGGTTACACACCCCAGTTTATCGCCGTTTCGTGCGATGCCAACATTCCCATGAGCCTGGGGATCCCGGCCATCGGAATCGGGTCTGGCGCCAGCGGCGGTCGCGAGCACGCGCCCGATGAATATATCGACGTCGCAGAGCCCGACAACATACGCGGGATGTCGGTCGGCCTCGCCACCGTGCTGATCGCCGCAGGTGGATTGGCCAAGTAGCCGCAAACCCGTGCTCGCGGTGGCCGCAGCTCCAGAAATATATTTACCCCAACGACGAATTACCTTCCTTTTCAGAATGGTCAGGATGTCGCCCAACGGACCGTGGACGCGATCCCGTCAATTTGGCTTCTTTGCGCACAGGAAAAGCCCCACCGCGGAGTCAATTAAGGAACAGGCCTATCAACTGCTACATCACCTGACGCTGCAAGACCAGAGGGTGCTCAAGAAGGTACTGGCAGGACAACGCAACGTTCGGTCGATGCTGCGGCGCGGTAATTCTCCCGCGGCGGTATCGCCATGACGGCTCATGTGGAGGCTGCGGAGCAAGCACTACGCAGTTTCCTGGGCAGACACGGGCAGGATCGCTCAGCCACCTGCGCAAGATTGTAGTTGCAAATCGCCACGGATAGAGATAATTTAGGCCTAAATCGTGTAAACGTTTACACGCCTTGAGCCGACATATCGGTTCAGATCGAGAAATTCGTCCTATTGCAACTGGGGGTTGAGTGCAATGAAACGCTGTTATCGGCTCATCGATCGTGCTGTTCTGAGTTGTCTGGTGCTGGCGCCGGCCACGATGGTGCAGGCGCAGGACGCCAGTGTGGAATCCGAGCCAGTCGGTTTGCAGGAGGTCATTGTGACCGCGGAGAAGCGCCCGAGCGTCGAACAGAAGACCGCCATTGCGATGTCGGTTTTCGACGCCAAGACGCTCGAGGAAAATGGTGTTGCCTCAATCGCCGATCTCG
>JAFEGC010000594.1 GCA_018240265.1 Pseudomonadota bacterium
GTACAGACCCAGCATGGGCAGCGTGCCCACTTTCGGGATGGCCAGGCGTTCGAACTGCATCAGCATCTGCACACCGACGCCCACGCCCAGGGCGGCCAGGCCTTCGTGCAAGGCCAACCGGCGGTCCAGCGGCCTGCGCGTGGCATTCACGCTGGCGTGGGCCACCCGCCAACCCCAGCCGGAGGACAGCAGAAATCCGGCCACCATGCAGGCGAGCACCCACTCCGGACCTTTCCAGCCCAGCGCCATGCCCAGCAGGGCCGCACCCAGCAGCACGTAGTTCATCACCTGCGACAGCGCCATGGCGGGACGCAGCCGATGTTCACCCTGAAACAGTGCGACGCATACCCGGTTGGTCGAGCTGCCGAGGATCATCACCAGCAACAGCCACGAGATCGTGAGGCTGAGTCCATAGTAGGCGCGCGCGACGAACGCCGCGATCACACCGGTCAAGAGGGCGGTCACCAGGGCGTAGGTCGCGAGTTGCCGATCCACCCGCGGCCGGTGGCGATTGGCCACCACCTCAAGTCCAACGGGCCCGAAGGTGACACCAAACTGGTTCAGCGCCAGCACCAGAGCCACGATGCCGAAGGCATCAGGCGGCAGCACGCGCGCCAAGAGAATATTGCCGGCCGCGAAGCCCACGCCGCCGGCGGCAAATCCGGCCGCCGAGCGGAGCGATTCCGATGCAAACAGGCGCGACAGCACGTCCGCTGACAGGTTCAGGCGGTGGGCCGGATGCAGCTCGCCGCTATTTTCTTGCTGAACAGCTTGTTGTTCTTGCCGTAGAGGATATAGCAGGCGCGGAACATCAGCTTCAGCGTTGCCGCCGCGGCCATCGCCACGTAGTTGAACGGGTTGGTATAGAACACGTACAGATTGAGATCGAACACCTGCACCTGCTCGAAACCGCTATGCGCCAGCACCTGGTTGAAGGTGTACTCGGTGAAGGTATTCTGGTGATCGAAATTCTGCGCCAATGCTTCGGCGCCGGTGATGGGGTTGGCGCCGTTGAGCGCGAAGCAGATGAGCCGCGCGCCGGGTTTGAGTTTGCGATGGCACAGCGCCAGGAAATCCAGAATTTCCGGCTTGGTAAGACGGTTCAGCTCCTGCTCGACGAAAATC
>JAFEGC010000595.1 GCA_018240265.1 Pseudomonadota bacterium
GCTGGCTCACCGTACCCGCCCTTGCCGCCGATGCCGTGATGACGCGCATCGACGGCAACTGGCTCACCGAACCGAAGGACGGCATCATCCAGCTCAGCATCGATGCGCAGGGACATCTGCAGGGGCGCATCGTCGGCGGCAATCATCCCGGCCGGCGAGATGACCATAATCCAGACTCGGCGCTACGCTCCCGCGAGCTACGCGGCCAAATCATCCTCAAGGATATGACCTATGACGGCGAAGGACGCTGGTCGGGCGGTACGATTTACAAACCCGATAACGGCAAGACTTACAAATGCAAGATCGAGCTGCGCTCCGACGGCACCTTGAGCGTGCGCGGCTTCATCGGCTTTTCGCTCCTTGGCGTGACCCAGACTTGGACCCGCTACACCGGCACGTCGATGGACCTGCCGCCCGGTCCTTAAAGAGAAAATGTCCATGCGCCACCCTGCCCTGCTTCTGGTTTACGCCTTGCTGCTGAGCCAACCCGCCGCGGCGAGTCTATTGCTGCAGCACGCGAACATTCTCGATGGCACCGGCCGCGCGGCCTTCAGCGGCGATGTGCGCATCGAGGACGGGCGGATCGCGGCCGTGGCGGCACACCTGGCGCCCAAGGCCGGCGAAGAGGTGCGCGAGGTCAAGGGCCTGTGGTTGGCGCCGGGCTTCATCGACATGCACAGCCACGCCGACCGCGGCCTGCTGCAAGACTTGGACGCCGCCACCCAGACGCGCCAGGGTTTGACCACCATCCTGGTCGGACAGGACGGCGATTCGAACTATCCGCTGCGGGACTTCTTCGCAAAGCTCGAGGCCACACCGCCAGCGCTGAACCTCGCCAGCATGGTGGGCCATGCCACGGTGCGCGCGCAGGTGATGGGACAGGACCTGTTCCGGCCCTCCACGCCCGCCGAACTCGACAAGATGCGGCAGGTACTTGCGCATGAACTGCAGGCGGGCGCGTTCGGCCTGTCCACGGGACTCGAATACGAGGCGGCGCATTTTTCCACCACCGAAGAGGTCGTAGCCCTGTCCAAGGTAGCCGCCGGCGCCGGCGGTTTCTACATCTCGCATGTGCGCGAGGAAGGCAACGATGTGTTCAAGTCCTTCGACGAGGTGCTGCGC
>JAFEGC010000596.1 GCA_018240265.1 Pseudomonadota bacterium
GCCAGCGGCAGCACGTTGAAGCCGCCCCGTTTCAATAGCTCGAATCGGCTGGCAAGAAACTGCGGACTGACGAACAGCTCCGGATTCCATACATGCTCATCGGCCAGCGACACGCCGTGATAGCACAGGATCATCAAGCGCTCCCGCCGCCACCTGCCACCGGCGAAACCGCGCAGACCCCCCATGCGCTTGATCCCGTGCAGAAGTCCGGTGCGCGTCCCGGCGAGCGCCTTTCGCAACAGGGTTTTCAACGTCCATCCCCGTCTAAGGCCGAGCTTGCCGGCACGATGGCGGCGGGTAAAGCCAGCTCCAGGTAAAGCCGGTGGAGTTTTTCGATTACCACGTCGCGATGGTAGCGGCGGCGCACCAGCGCCTGCCCCGCCCGACCGAGGCGCGAGGCCAAGGCCGCATCGCGCTGCAGATCCATGATGGCGCGGGCCAGCGCCGGCACATCTTCCGAGGGCACCAGCAAGCCGCTGGCACCGTGCTCGATGACATCCGGCACGCCGCCGACCGCCGTGGCCACCACCGGCCGCGCCGCCGCCATGGCTTCGATGACCGAATTGGGAAAGCCCTCGCTCACCGAGGTCAACACGCTGACATCGAAATAGCGGTGCTGCGCGGCGCCGTCATGCCTCTCGCCGGCGAACGCCACCCGGCGCTGCAGACCCAAATCCCGAACCTGTTGCTCCAGCGCTTTTCTCTCGGGACCGTCGCCCACGATGACCAGGAACACCGCCTCCGCGGTCTGCGCCAGCGCGCGCATCAGCATGGCGTGGTTCTTGACCGCCGCGAGCCGGGCAACCATGCCGACCACGAATGCCCCCTCGGGCACGTTCCATGCGCGCCGCTGCCGCGCCACTTCCTCGGCCGGCGCGGTCACAAAGGCATCGGTCCGCAGAAAATTGGGTATCTCGACCACCTTGCCCGCGGGCACGCCTTCGTCCTCGATCAACATCCGGCCGACCGACTCGGTGTTGGCGAGCACGCGATGGGCAAAACGGTAGGCCCAACGATTCAGCGTCGGCAGACCTCCGCGCGCCGTCTTCTTCCACCAGCGCCGGCTGGCGATGGTCGAGGCATGCCCGAACACCCGGCCCACGGGCACGAAGAACAGATTG
>JAFEGC010000597.1 GCA_018240265.1 Pseudomonadota bacterium
GCTTCTTTCACCATGCGCTGGCAGTCATCGAAAGTGCCGGCGACACGCAGCGCGCGAACATTGTCGTCCCAGCAGGTGAGCTGACGTTCCTGTCGCGCGCTGACCAGATTTTTCGGAAATAGCACCACCACCCTCGCCCATGGGCGCCGGTGGAAGGCCGCCGCCACGGCGCCGCCGGTGTCGCCCGAAGTGGCCACCAGAATGGTGGTGGGCGCGGTCCTCTCCGGTCGCAGCCGTTGCAGGCTTTCGGCCAGAAAGCGCGCGCCGAAATCCTTGAACGCCGCGGTGGGTCCGTGGAACAGCTCCAGCACGTGCAGCGGATCGCGGCTGGCGCTGACCGGCGTGATGGGGGCCGGGATGGAGAGCGCGGCATCGGCGATGGCGCCCAGCTGCGGCTCCAGCGCATCGCCCGCGAAAAAACCCCGCAGCGCGATGCGAGCGACACTGGGCAGCAAGTTCGGATCGCAGGGCGCCGCCGCGTCCGCCGCCGGCATCGAGGCCGGCACGTACAGTCCGCCGTCCGGCGCCAGCCCCGCTGCGATGGCCGCGCTCAAGCTCGTGCCGGGACCGCCGCGCGTGCTGAGGTAGATCAGACCCATGCGGCTCAGGCCTGCACCACGCGGGCGCCGTAATTTTCGATCGGGGAAATCCAATGGTCGGCCTTGAGTTCGTGGCGCGCGAATGCCGCCACCATGGCGCCGCGCACGGCCTCGGCGTATTGAAACTCCACCCAGGCGAACATGGTGGGCCCGGCACCGGAGATGGAGCATCCCAGCGCGCCGGCCGACATGGCGGCGCGCTTGACGTCCTTGAAACCCGGAATCAGCGATTGGCGCTGTGGCTCGATGATCACATCGTTGAAGGAGTCGCGGATCATGTCCAGGTCGTTCGAGAAGCAGCCGCTGATGAAACCGGCGAGATTGGCCGTCTGCCAGACGAAATCCGAGCGCGAAATATCAGACTTGAGCACCGCGCGTGCCTCACGCGTGCCCAGGTACATGTGCGGGTGCACGATGACGCAACGCAACACCTGCGGCACGGGAATGCTTTTCACGCGCGGGTCGTCGATGCCCACCGTGAGGGTGAGTCCACCGAACAGGCAGGGCGCTATGTTGTC
>JAFEGC010000598.1 GCA_018240265.1 Pseudomonadota bacterium
AAGAATCCTACGTGCGAAATGGTTGAGTACGCCAGCATGCGCTTGAGATTGGTCTGCATGATGGCGACCAGGTTGCCGATGACCATCGACAGCACGGCAAGCACCGTGACCATCTGCGACCAGTCATGTTGTGCAAACCCGAGCGCCTCGGCTAGCAGGCGCATGATCAGCGCCAGTGAGCCCACCAAGGAGGCCGAACCGATGTACAGCGTGACGCTGGTGGGCGCTCCCTGGTATACGTCCGGGATCCACATGTGGAAGGGCACCGCGCCGAACTTGAAGCCCACGCCGACGATGATGAACGACAGCCCGAACAACAGTCCGATGTTGGCGGCCGCGCCACCGCGCAGCGCTTGCGAGATCTGCTCGATTTCGATGCTGCCGGTGACGCCGTACACGATGGACATGCCATACAGCAGCGTTCCGGAGGCCAGCGCGCTCAGCACGAAGTACTTGATGGCCGACTCCGCCGCCATGCCCGAATCCCGGTCGAAGGCCACCATGGCATACAAGCTCAAGGACAGCAGTTCCAACCCCAGATACACCGTAAGCAGGCTCGCCGCCGAGGCCAGCACCAGGATGCCGAGCGTGGCGAACAGGCCAAGCACGTAGTACTCGCCCTTGTAGATAGCGCGCGACTTCAGGTAATCGCCCGAGTAGATGAATATGGCGGCGACCAGGATCAGCGTCACCACTTTGAGCACTTGCGCCAGCGGGTCCAGCACGAACATGCCGCCGAGGGCGACCGTGTGCGCCGTCCACGGCTGCGCCAGCACCAGGGCTGCGGAAATCAGCACCGTGAGGATGGAGAGCGCGCTGGATATGCCGCGGCTGGCCTGCGAGAGAAACAAGTCAATCAGAAGGATCGCGCAGGCCGCGCAGCACAGAAAAATCTCCGGCTGCAGCAGCGCCAGCTCGTTGACGAAACCGTCGGGATAAAACGCGTTCATGGCGATCCTGGAATCAGCTTGGAGGTCAGCAGCTGCTGCACCAGGTGCTGCGTGCTGCCCTGCATCACGTCGAGCAATGGCGCCGGCCAGATACCCAGCGCCAACACTGCCACTGCCAGCATGGTCAGCACCAGGAATTCGCGCGCATCGAGGTCCAGCATCTCG
>JAFEGC010000599.1 GCA_018240265.1 Pseudomonadota bacterium
GAGCAGGAACTCGCTGCGCTGGAAGCCTTCCGGCAGGGTTTCGCGCACGGTTTGCTGGATGACGCGCGGGCCGGCGAAGCCGATCAGCGCACGCGGCTCGCCGATGTTGATATCGCCAAGCATGGCCAGGCTCGCCGACACCCCGCCGGTGGTCGGATCGGTGAGCACTGAAATATAGGGAAGCCTCGCCTCCGACAGAACCTTGAGCGCCGCACTGGTCTTGGCCATCTGCAGCAGCGAGTACAGCGCCTCCTGCATGCGCGCACCGCCGCTGGCGGCAAAGCACACCAGCGCGTTGCGATGCTCCAGGCAATGATCCACCGCGCGCACGAACTTCTCCCCCACCACCGAGCCCATGGAGCCGCCCAGGAAGCGGAACTCGAAGGCGCAGCCCACCACGCCGATGTCCAGGAGCTTGCCCGCCATGACGATCAGCGCATCGCGCTCGCCGGTCTGCTTCTGCGTCTGCGACAGGCGGTCGCGATAGCGTTTGGTATCCTTGAACTTGAGCGGATCTTCCGGCTCGATCCGTGCCGCAAGCTCGGTGGTGCTGCCCGCATCGAAGAACTTCAGCAGCCGCTCGCGCGCGTCGATGCGCATGTGATGGCCGCACTTGGGACAGACGTACAGGTTGCGCTCGATCTCGGCGCGGTACAGCACGGCATCGCAGGCCGGACACTTGGTCCACAGGCCTTCGGGAATCGAGCGCGTGCGGCGTTCGGTCTTGATGCGCGAGGGGCGGATGCGTTCGAACCAGGACATCGTGTGCGGGTATCCTACCGGCCACCAGGGCCGCAACAGGCGCCGATCATAGACCAAGCAGCGGCGTGGCGGCGAACGTGGGTGGAATCGCGAACCGCACCGGATAGTCGGCCTGCCAGAAATACAACCCGCAGGCCGGCGCCGTGGGTCCGGCGCGGCGCCGGTCGCGTCCGGCCAGGATCTCGCGCAGCACCTGCGGCAAGGCCTGCGTCTCGGGCAACGCCAGCAGCGTGCCGACGATGTTGCGCACCATGTGATGCAGAAAGCCGTTGGCGCGGATCTCGATGCATAGCTGCTCGCCCGCACGCCGCACCTGGATGCGGTCCAGCCGGCGTACCGGCGTCTTTGA
>JAFEGC010000059.1 GCA_018240265.1 Pseudomonadota bacterium
CGGCGCCACCAGCCTTCCGCATCGAACCCACCGGGGTTGCGCAGGCCGCGCGCGCACCTCAGGCGCAGCGGCAGGCGCCAGCGCTGCGCGGCGCGCAGTTCGCGTGGCGCGAACATCCATTCCACGCGCAGACGCCGCAACGGCAGCGGAACATCCAGGCGCGACACCTGCGCTTCGAACGAGGCGGATGGTCCATGCCACTGCACCAGCGAGGACACCTCGATCACCGCATCCACCGGCAGCGGCGCAAGCCGCGCCGGTAAAGCGTGATCGCGGTCATGCCCGGCACGCACCGTGGCATAAATGAGGCCTAGTAGCAAAAACAGCAGCCAGCGGCCCCGTGTCCGCCAGACGAGCGGCACGGCGGCGAGGAGCGCTGCGACCAGCCACGGCGAGTGTGAGGGAAGCTGCGGTGCGAACTGAATCGCAGTTATCCCGGCGAGCATGGCGAGCGCGTCCCTGCGCACATGTCACCCTAGCGCGGACACGGCATAATGCCGTCCGGCTCCATCATCCTGCAATCTGCATGCGCCGCTGGCTCAAAACCCGACTTCCACAGCGTCAAGCGCTGGAACAGCGCTGGTACCTGCGCCCGTTCGCGAAGGTGCTGCTCGACCCGGCCTGCTGGCATTTCAACCGTCATGGCGTGGCCAAGTCGTTCGCGGCGGGGCTGTTCATCGCCTTCCTGCCGCCCACGCCCTTCCTGCACGTCACGATGACGCTGATCCTTGGCCTGTGGCTGCGGCTCAACTTACCGATCATGTTCGCCACCATTTTCCTCAGCAATCCGTTCACCTGGGTGCCGCAGTTGCTCGCCTCCGTGTGGGTGGGCGCCAAGCTCCTGGGCCTGGACCTCGCCCCGATCATCCGGCTGTTCCGGCACCAGGGGTTGTCGGTGCAGCTGCACGCGTTGTGGGGACCACTCCTGCTCGGCGCGGTGGTGCTGGGCATGGCCGCCGCCCTGCTCGGCTACGCGCTGACCCAATGCGCCTGGCGCGCCCGCGTGGTGTATCTTCTGCGCCGCCGTCGTGCGCACGCAAGCGCCAAATCAGGCACGTTCCACTAGAATTCCATCGCGCAAGGTCAATATCCGGTCCAGGCGCGCCGCCAGCCGCTCATCGTGCGTGACGATCACCAGGCTAGTGCCGCGTTCGCGGTTCAGCTCCAGCATCAGCTCGAACACCTGCGCGGCATTGGCGCCGTCGAGATTGCCGGTGGGTTCATCGGCCAGGATCAACGCCGGGCGCGTGACCAGCGCCCGCGCCACCGCGGCTCGTTGGCGCTCCCCCCCCGACAGCTGCGCAGGCCGATGCGACAGGCGCTGGCCCAGCCCCACCCGTTCCAGCAATGCTTGCGCTTGCGCGCGCGCCTCGCGCACGCCCGTACGCCGCACCAGCAGCGGCATGGCCACGTTCTCCAGCGCCGAGAACTCCGGCAGCAGGTGATGAAACTGGTAGACGAAGCCCACGGCTCGGTTACGCAGCGCGCCGCGCGCCGCATCGCTCAGCGCCTCCATCCGCTCCCCGGCGATGCTCACCCGGCCGCGGGTGGGCAGATCCAGTCCGCCCAGCACTTGCAGGAGCGTGGTCTTGCCCGAGCCCGATGCGCCCACGATGGCGATGCGCTCGCCGCGCCGCACGCGGATCGACACGCCGCGCAGCACCGTCAGCACGGTCTGTCCCTGCACGAATTCCTTGACCAGATCCTCGCCGTCCAGAACTTCATCGGGAGTGTCGTGCGCCATCATCGGCTGATTCTCGCGTATTGCCGCCATCGAGGTGAAGTCAATCGTTGCGCAACGACTGCGCCGGCGGCAGGCGCGCCGCCGCCCAGGCCGGATACAGCGTGGACAGCAGAGCAAGGCCAAAGGCCACGCCGCAGATGCGCAGCAGATCGGACAGGCGCACATGCGCCGGCAGATCGCTCATGAAATACACCTTGGCATCCAGGAACTTCACGCCCAGCAGGCTTTCCAGCCCATGCACCAGCTGCTGCAAGTTCATCGCGAGCAGCACGCCCAGCAGCGCCCCTGCGAGAATGCCGATCAGCCCGATGAGCGTGCCCTGCACGATGAATATGGCAAGCACGCTACGCGGGCTAGCCCCCAGGGTGCGCAGGATGGCGATGTCGCGGCGCTTGTCCTTCACCGCCATCACCATGGTGGAGACGATGTTGAAGGCAGCCACCGCCACCACCAGCGAGAGAATCACGAACAGGATGCGCTTGGTGATCTCGATGGAGCGGAAAAAATTCGCGTGTCGGCGGGTCCAGTCCTCGACGTAGAATCCGCCGCCCAGCGCCTCCGCCAGTCCGCGCACCACCCGCGGCGCCGCGTAGGGATCTTCGACGTTGAGCCTGATGCCGGAGATGTCCCCGCCCATCTGCAGCAGCCGCGCCGCGTCCTGCATGGCCAGCATGGCGATGCGGTGGTCGTACTCGTACATGCCCACCGACAGGATGCCGCTCACCACGAAACTGCGCATGCGCGGCAGCACGCCCACCGGCGTGACATTGCCGCGGGCCACCACCAGCACCACGCGATCGCCCACGCGCACGCCCAGATCCTCGGCCAGCGCCTGTCCCAGAATGATGCGATAACTGCCGGCGGCGAGATCTTGGAGCGAGCCCGCGCGCAGATGCTGGCACAGTTGCGCCACGCGCTGCTCCTCGTCCGGCAGGATGCCGCGCAACAGCACCCCCGCGGACTTCTCGCCCGCCATCAGCATGCCCTGCTCCTCGATGTAGGGCGCCGCCGCTGCGACGCCGGGAAAATGGGCGGCCCGCGCAAGCTTCGGCCGCCAATCGGCGATGCGCCCCTGCAGGCCCGACACCGTGGCATGCGCGGTCAGACTCAAAATGCGGCTGCGCAACTCCTCCTCGAAACCGTTCATCACCGACAGCACCACGATGAGCACGGCCACGCCCACTGCCAGGCCCGCCATGGCAATGGCGGCGATCATGGACACGAAGCCGCGGCCTGCCCCGCTGCGGCGAGCACTCCCGCGCCGGGCATCGCCACGCCGTCCATCGCGCGAAGCCGACTGCAGGTAGCGCATGCCAATGAAGGCTTCGTACCAGCGCATCATTCGTATCTGAGCGCCTCGGCCGGTGCGGTGCGAGCGGCGCGCAGCGAAGGATACAGCGTGGCGGTGAAGGTAAGCAGCAGCGCGCACAGCACGATCACCACCACGTCGTGCGCATGCGGTTCGCTGGGAATACCGGCGATGGAATAGACATCCGGATCCATGATGTGGAAACCGAAAGTGGATTCGATCGCCGGCACGATCACGTCCACGTTCAGTGCGATGCCGATGCCCAGGATCACGCCCAGGAAGGTGCCGATCCAGCCGATGAGCACGCCCTGGGTCATGAAAATGGCCAACACGCCGCGCGGCGCCAGCCCCAGCGTGCGCAGGATGGCGATGTCGGTGCGCTTGTCGGTGACCACCATGA
Source organism: Pseudomonadota bacterium (assembly GCA_018240265.1). Lineage (GTDB taxonomy): Bacteria > Pseudomonadota > Gammaproteobacteria > Steroidobacterales > Steroidobacteraceae > TMP-86. Next base: position 3,454 of record JAFEGC010000059.1, read on the forward strand.
CCAGGGTGGCCACGATGTTGAAGGCGGCCACCGCGACGATGAGCATGAGGATGATGCTCATCATGCTCTTCTCGATGCGGATGGCGCGAAAATACGCGGCATTGTCCTGCGTCCAGTCGCGCACCGTGACCGGCGTTCCCAGGCGCGCGGCCGCTGCGCGCGCCAGCCGCGGCGCGGCCATCACGTCATCGAAGGTCAGGTGAAGGCCGGTGGGTCCATCGACCTTGCGCAGGGACTGTGCATCCTGCAGATTGACCAGCGCCAGCACGCTGTCATGCTCCTGCAATCCCACCTCGAACAGCCCTGAGATCTCGAACTCCTGCAGCCGGGGCACGATATCGCTGCCGTTGGCGCCGCGTCCCGGCACCATGACGGTGAGCGTATCGCCCACGCCCACTTCGAGTTGATAGGCCAGCATGCGCCCTAGCACCATGCGGTTCGAGCCGGGCACGAGATCGGCAAGGCGTCCCTCGCGCATCGAGGCGCCGATGTCCGACAGGCCCTCTTCGGCCTGTGGATCGATGCCGCGCACCACGGCGCCACTCATCTCCGGCGGATGGCTCAGCATGGCGTCGATGTCCAGATAGGGAGCGGCACCACGTAGCTGCGGCATGCCGTGGAGTTTCGCCAGCAGCTCGCGCCAGCGCGGTGCCGACTCGCGCGGCAGCTCCAGGGTGGCGTGGGCCGACAGGCTCAGCAGCCGGGAACGCAGTTCCCCCTCGAAACCGTTCATCACCGACAGGATCACGATCAGCGCGGCCACGCCCACGGCGACGCCCAGAAACGACACCCAGGTGATGAAGGAGACGAAAAAGCTGTGTTCACGGGTCCAGCAATAGCGCAGCCCGACGAACAGCGGCAGGGGTTGGAACATGTTCGCGCGATTATAGTTTAGGCGGCTTTCGTTAACTGCGTCATTTCCGGGCCAGGCGGCCCGGATGGTATAGTGGCGCGAACCAGGAACCGCGCGGGAGGCTGACCATGGCGCATCCACATCACCTGCTGGCCGCATCGCTGTGCGCGCTGGCTCTGTGCGGCGCTGCATCCGCGGAGACGATCGCCGTGGAGAACGGCATCGCCGTAAGAGAAACATCGACACCCAGCCCCACACGCGGCATGACCATGCAGCAGGTGGAGGCCCGCTTCGGCGCACCCAGCAATAAGAGCGCGCCGGTGGGCAAGCCACCCATCACGCGCTGGGATTACGCCGGTTTCGTGGTGTACTTCGAGTACGACCATGTGATCCACAGCGTCGCCCTCGCCGGCTGAAGCTCAACCACGCGCGCCCGGCGCGCGCCGTTTCGCGTTGACAGGGCGCAGGGCGGCCCGCGGCGCTATCGAGTCATGCGGCTCGCTGGGCAGCATGCCGGTGCGGTTAGCCATGCGGCCCGCCAAGCGCTACGCTACGCGGTCCGTCCTACGCACCCAGACGATCCTTGCCGATGTTCCTGCTCAAACCGCCGGTACCGTCCGGTCTGACCCCGCTTCGCTGGGGCAAACTCTACGGCGCCGCCTCCGCCCTGGCGCTGGCCGAGGCCGCGCGCGCGCACGAGCTGCCCTTTCTGGTGGTCACGCCGAGCGCGCGCATCGCCGAGCAACTACGCGAGGAAATCGCCTTTTTCGCCGCCGGCGAGTTCGAGCCTCGCGTGTTCGCGGACCTGGAAACCCTGCCCTATGATGCCTTCTCGGCGCATCCGGACATCACCTCCTCGCGCCTGTCGGTGCTGGCGGGCCTGGCGCACGCGCGCCGCGGCGTGTGGACCGTGTCCATCGATACGCTGCTGCAGCGCCTGGCGCCGCGCAGCTACATCGAGGCCCATTCGCTCATCCTCAGCACCGGTGAACGTCTCGACCTCGCCGCGCTGCGCGCGCGCTTGGCGGCCGCCGGCTACGCGCACGTGACCCAGGTCGCAACGCACGGCGAGTTCGCGGTGCGCGGCTCGCTCATCGATGTGTTTCCCATGGGCTCGGAGCTCCCCTATCGCATCGACCTGTTCGACCAGGACATCGACAGCATCCGCCAGTTCGATCCGGACACGCAGCGCTCGCTGGGAAAACTCGAGCGCATCCAGCTGCTGCCGGCGCGCGAAACGCCGCTGGACGAGGCGTCGGTGCGCGAGTTCCGGCGCCGCTACCGCACGCGCTTCGACGGCGATCTGTCCGAGCATGCCGTTTACCGAGACGTGAGCCGGAGCCTCGCGCCGGGCGGCATCGAGTACTACCTGCCGCTGTTCTTCGAGCGCACGTCCAACCTGTTCGAATACCTGCCGCCGCAGAGCGTGCTGATCGACTACGAGGAAGCATTGGCGGGGGCCGATGCGGCCTTCGGCGCCATCGAGCAGCGCCACGCGCAGCTGGCGCACGATCGGCTGCGTCCGGTGCTCGACCCCGCGGAAGCATTCCTGACGCCGAAGGAATTGGACGAGGCCGCCGCCGGCCTGCCGCGCATCGAGCTGCGGCATTTCGCCTGGCCGCCGGAGACGCCGGGGCCGGCGCACAATTTTCCGAGCAGCGCGCCGGCAGAAGTACGCATCGACACGCGCGCCGAGAACCCGATAGCGGGGTTGCTGGCGCACCTGCAGGACGCCGCGGGACGGCTGCTGATCGCGGCCGAGTCCGCCGGCCGGCGCGAATTGCTGCTGGAACTGTTGCGCGCGCGGGATGCAGCCCCGGCCGTGTATGACTCGTTCGAGCAATTCCTCGACAGCGGCGCGCCGCTGGGCATCTGCGTGTCGCCGGCCGTGACGGGCCTGAAACTCGACGATCCGCCGTTGGAAATTCTCACCGAGTCGCAGTTGTTCGGCGAGCGCGCCCGGCAGGAGCGCCGCCGCCGGCGGGCCGAGCGCGATCCGGCGCGCATCCTCAAGGAGCTGACCGACCTCAACATCGGCTCCCCGGTGGTGCACGAAAGCTACGGCGTGGGCCGCTATGCCGGCCTCACCACCATGGAGGTTGCCGGCCACACCGGTGAGTTTCTGGTGCTCGCCTACGCCGACGGGGACAAACTGTACGTGCCGGTGCAATCCCTGCACCTGGTGTCGCGTTACACGGGCGCGGCGCCCGAATCCGCGCCCCTGCACAAGCTCGGCGGAGACCAGTGGGCGCGGGCTCGTCGCAAGGCGGCGCAGCGCATCCGCGACGTGGCGGCGGAACTCCTGGACCTGTACGCGCGCCGCGCCGCACGCGAGGGCGCCCATCTCAAGGCGCGTGAAGCCGATTACCGCGCCTTCCAACAAGCCTTTCCGTTCGAGGAAACCGCCGATCAGGCCGCCGCCATCGAGGCGGTGGTGGCCGATCTCGAATCCGGCAAACCCATGGATCGCGTGATCTGCGGCGACGTCGGCTTCGGCAAGACCGAGGTGGCCATGCGCGCGGCCTTCGTCGCCGTGCAGGCCGGCAAGCAGGTGGCGGTGCTGGTGCCCACCACCCTGCTCGCGCAGCAGCACTTCGCCACCTTCAGCGACCGCTTCGCCGACTGGCCGGTGCGCATCGAATCGCTGTCGCGCTTTCGCACGGCGAAGGAGTCGCAGGCAGCGCTTGCCGGCATCGCGGCGGGGAACGTGGACATCGTGGTGGCGACCCAGAAGCTGCTGGCCTCGCCGGTGAAGTTCAAGGATCTGGGGCTCATCATCATCGACGAGGAACACCGCTTCGGCGTGCGCGACAAGGAAAAGCTCAAGGCGTTGCGCGCGGAAGTCGACGTGCTGACGCTCACCGCCACGCCCATCCCGCGCACGCTGAATATGGCCATGGGCGGCCTGCGCGATTTGTCGCTGATCGCCACGCCGCCGGCCGAGCGCCTGGCGGTGAAGACCTTCGTGACCGAGTGGAACGACAACACCGTCCGTGAGGCGGCGCTGCGCGAGATCCGCCGCGGCGGTCAGATCTACTTCGTGCACAACAGCATCGAGAGCATCGAGAAGACCGCGAGAGGCTTGCGCGAACTGGTGCCGGAGGCCGCGGTACGCATCGGCCACGGCCAGATGCGCGAGCGGGAGCTGGAGCAGCTGATGCTGGATTTCTATCATCGGCGCTTCAACCTGCTGGTGTGCACCACCATCATCGAAAGCGGCATCGACGTGCCCAGCGCCAACACCATCGTCATCGACCGCGCCGACCGCTTTGGCCTCGCCCAGCTGCACCAGCTGCGCGGTCGCGTTGGCCGCTCGCATCATCGCGCCTACGCCTACCTCATCACCCCGCCGCGCAAGGCCATGACCGCAGACGCGGTGAAGCGGCTTACCGCACTGGAATCGCTGGAAGAGCTGGGCGCAGGCTTCACGCTAGCCACTCACGACCTGGAAATCCGCGGCGCCGGCGAGCTGTTGGGCGATGAGCAGAGCGGGCAGATCCACGAGATCGGTTTCAACTTGTACATGGATCTGCTGGAGCGCGCGGTGAGCGCGCTCAAGGCGGGACGCACGCCGGACCTGGAAAGCCCGCTCCATGCCGGACCGGAAATCGAACTGCCGCTGCCGGCGCTCATCCCCGAGGACTACGTGCCCGACGTGCACCTGCGCCTGGTGCTTTACAAGCGCATCGCGGGGCTTGGCTCGGCCGCCGAACTTGCAGACTTGAAGGTGGAGCTGGCCGACCGCTTCGGCCCGTTGCCGCCCGCCGCGCAAACGCTGTTTCGAGCCGCGGAAATCAAGCTCGCCGCCGCGCAGCTCGGCATACGCAAGATCAACATGGGTGCCACCAGCGGTTACCTGCTGTTCGATGAGCAGCACCAGGTGGATCCGCGCAAGGTGCTGAAGCTGGTGCAGTCGAAGCCGCGCGAGTATCGGCTGGACGGCGGGTCGAAGCTGCGTTTCGCACACGAGGCGCGCAGCGAAGGCGCGGTGTTCGCCAAGCTGCGCCAACTGTTGGAATTGCTGGGGCCGTAGCCGGCGCAATCCTTGCCCCCGGGGTTCTCATTGCGACCTCCACCGCCGCGGCCGGCGGTGGCCGCGCCAATGGCTCAGGCCACCCGATTGCGGCCTGCCTTCTTCGCCTTCTGCAACGCCACCCGCGCCTTTTCCGTCAAGGCCGCCGGCCCATCATTGGCGCCGGGCACCAACGTGGCCACGCCCACGCTGATGGTGAGATAACGCAGCACGGTGGAGCGAGGATGATGGATGTGCATGTCGCGCACGCGCTCCACCATGGTGTTGGCCAGACGCAGCGCCTGTTCCGGGTCGATGCCGGGTGCGAAGGCCAGCAGGTTCCCGCCCTCCACCCGCGCCGTGACATCGCTGGCACGGCGCAGGCAACCCGACACGCAATGCGCCACGCGCCGGATGGCCGATTCGCCGGCCGCACGTCCGAAGGTGGTGTTGTAGGTGTCCAGCGCATCGATGTCGATGGCGAACAGCGCGATGCTGCGCTTTTCGCGCTGCGCGATGGCCCAGTCGCGCTTGAGCAGTTCTTCCAGATAGCTTTCCGTGTACAGTCCCGTGAGCCGGTCATCGCGAATGGCCACCGCCGTGGGCTGCTGCGCGCCGCTGACCGAATCGCGCGCCGCGCGCGGATCGAACTTCAGTCGCTCGCCGGCATCGCGGTGGAAACCGGCGAAGTGGGTGATGAATCCGGCCGCGTCCTTCAGCGGCACCACGCTCATCTCGTTCCAGAACAGGCTCCCATCCTTGCGGTAATTGCGCAGCAGCACCCGCGCGGCCTCGCCCCGTTCCAGCGATTCGCGCAGACGCTGGCGCGCATCCTGTTCGCGGTCCTCGCCCTGCAGGAAGCGCAAGTTGCGACCCAGCAGTTCGTTCATCGCGAAGCCGCACAGATGGCAAAATTCCTGATTGGCGTACACCAGCGGATGCTCGGGATTGGTAGCATCCACCAGCACCACGCCGATGGGCGCGGCCTCGGCCAGGCGGCGGTAGAGTTCGTCCGGCGTATCGCTCATGCGCGGCCTTCGGTCAGTGAGAAATCCGGCGCGGCGCCCAAGCGTTGCACCTGGATGAGCGCCTCGCGCCACTGCGCGCTCGCGGTTAGATCGCAAGGCGCGCCCGGCGGCGCCCGCATGCGTACCACGCGCGCCTGCGAGGCCGGCTCGGGCGCAAAGGATTGCAATTCATCCAACACGACATGCACCGCCTCGCGATCGTTGCAAATCAACGCCACATCGCAGCCCGCCGCCAGCGCGCGCCGCACCCGCTGCGGCATGGGACCGCCGGCCGCGGCGCCGGCCATGCCCAGGTCATCGCTGAACACGCAGCCGTGGAACTTGAGCTCCTGGCGCAGTACGCCCGCGATCCAGCGGCGCGACAGGCTGGCGGGCCAGGTATCCACCTTCGGATACACCACGTGCGCCGCCAGCACGCCGGCCAGCTGGTTGTCGATGAGAATGCGATAAGGCCGCAGGTCCGCTTCCATATCTTCGAATTCGCGGCGGTCCGTGGCCGCCGTCAGATGGGTGTCGGCCACCACCGCGCCATGCCCGGGGAAATGCTTGGCCACGGCGTGCATTCCCGCCTCGCGCATGCCGGCATGGAAGGACACCGCCAGCGCGCTGACCGCCTCGGCGTCGGCATGCAGGGCGCGGTCGCCGATGACCTCGTTCACCCCATAGTCCAGATCCACGCAGGGCGCGAAGCTGAAATCCACGCCCACCGAACGCACTTCGCTGGCCATCAGCCAGCCCACCAGGCGCGCCACGTGCAGCGCCTCGCGTCGATCCTGATCCCAGCGTCGGCCCAGCACATGCGGCGCCGGCAGCGCGGTGAATCCGTCCTTGAAGCGCTGCACGCGCCCGCCCTCCTGATCCACCGCGGTCAGGAGCGGCGGCGAGCGCAGCGCATGGATGGCATCCACCAGCGCGCGTAGCTGGGCCGGATCGTGGTAATTGCGGCCAAACAGCACCACGCCGCCGACCAATCCGTGTCTCAGGACCTCGCGGTCCTCGGCGCTGAGTTCGAGACCGGCGAGGCCGATCATCAACGGTCCCAGACTCACGGACGCCTCTCGAACACGGCGATCGATTCCACGTGAGTCGTATGCGGGAACATGTCCATCACCCCAGCCGCTGCCAGCACATACCCCTGATCCTGGGTCAGTATCCGGGCATCACGCGCCAGCGTGCCCGGGTGGCAGGAAATATACACGACCCGCTCGGCGCCCCAACGCGACATACGTTCCACAACTGCCTGCGCGCCGGCCCGCGGCGGGTCGAGCAGCACGCGTTGGTAGGCTTCATCGGCCCAGGGACCAAAGGTCGAGGGCTCGAACAAATCCTGCGCGATGAAACGCGTATGGCCGAGACCATTGGCCTTTGCATTGCGCCGCGCCCGCGCAATGAGACCTGCGTCACCTTCCACGCCCGTCACACGCGCACCACCCCGAGCCAGAGGCAGGGAAAAATTACCCAGACCGCAGAACAAGTCCAGCACCTGGTGCCCGGGTGCCGCTTGCAGCTCCTGCAGCGCCCGTTCCACCATCCTCGAGTTGATGGCGGCGTTGACCTGCACGAAATCGGTGGGCTCGAACTCGATGACGCTATCCAGCACCCGGTAGCGCAAGGTGACGGTCGATCCCAGCGGACGCACCGTATCCAATCCCCCCGGCTGCAGGTACACCTGCACGCCCAGGCGCTCGCCGAAGGTTCGGAGCCGAGCAAGATCCGCCTCGCCAGGCTCGGCCATGACGCGAAACACCAGCGCGATGTGTTCGTCCGCCACCGCCACTTCCACCTGCGGCACGCGCTCGCGCAGCTCCAATGTTTCCACCAGCGCGGCCAGTTCCGCAGGCAACGAGCGCAAGGCAGGCACCAGCACTTCGCAGACCGACAGGTCGGCAAGATAAGGCGAAAGCCGCTCGCGAAATCCCGCCAGCACGCGCTGTTTCTTGCGCACGTATTTCACGCCCAGGCGCGCGCGCCGGCGATAGCCCCAGGCCGGACCCGCCAGCGGCGCCAGTACTCGCGCGGGCGCAGTGCCGCCGATGCGCTGCAGAACGTCCAGCAATTGCGCCTGCTTGGCCGACACTTGCGCCTCGGGCACCAGGTGCTGCAGCGAGCAGCCCCCGCAAACTCCAAAATGCGCGCAGCGCGGCTCGACGCGGTGGGGCGAGGCCTTGAGGATCTGCACGACGACCGCCTCGTCGAACTGCGCCCGCTGTTTCAAGATTCGGTAGCGCACCTGCTCGCCCGGCAACGCGCCGTCGATGAACAGCGCCTTGCCGCCGACGCGGGCGATGCCGCGGCCATCCTGTGCCAGGTCCTGGATCTCGGCGGGCGCCGGCGCTACCGGGATGGCCACGCCGACTCGAACTTGAGCAGATGCGCTGCTCCGGAGCAGCG
>JAFEGC010000005.1 GCA_018240265.1 Pseudomonadota bacterium
TCCATGGGCGGCACGGTGCGCCTGGTGACCCGGGATCCGAGTTCGGAAAAATTCAGCGCGCGGGTGGAGGGCGAGGGTTCCTATACCAACAAGGGCGGCGGCGGCTACTCGGCCAGCGGCACCGTCAACCTGCCTCTCATGCAGGGCAACATCGGGCTGCGCCTGAATGCCTTCAGCGCCTTCGATCCGGGCTTGTACACGCGCACCTGGGGCATGACGCAGGACCCGCGCTCGCCGAGCCTGCCGTATCCGCCCGGCGGGCCGCCGTCGGTGGGCAGCAAATCGCACGTGGGGTCGGAGCAATCCACCGGTTTTTCGGCCTCGCTGGGCATTACGCCGCAGGCGGTCGAGGGCCTGTCGATCACGCCCATGATCATGTATCAGCATGCGCAATCGAACGGTTATCCGCTGGCCGATTATGATCCGAACAATTTCGTCCAGACCCGGCAGTTCGATCTGGGCGATTCGGTGGACGATAAGTGGCTGTTCACCGGCCTCACCGCCAAGCAGGAATTCAAATACGGCCGCCTCATCGCCTCGGGCACGTACTTCTACCGCCGTGCCGAGGACATCGAGGACACCTCCGACTCCAACGCACTGATCTTCTGGGGCCTGAACTACTACGTGCCGGCGCCGCTCCTCAACATCCTGTTCACCAAGACCTATACCCAGGAGGTCCGTTTCGAGTCCACCTTCGAAGGTCCGGTACAGCTGGTGGTCGGTTACTTCCATTCGCACTCGGACCGGCGCTTCTACGAGATCTACGATTCGCCCGGGCTCGATCAGGCCTATCAGGCGGCGCATCCGGGTGACGGCGCGTTGGGCACCGATCTGCAATACACGCAGAACACGCCCAACACCGACCGGCAGAAGGGCTGGTTCGTCGATACCACCATCCACCTGACCGAGAAGCTCCAGGTCAGCGCCGGCGTACGCCGCGCTTACCTGGATCATGAGGGTGCCTATACCGCGGACGGTCCGTTGAACGGGGGACATTCCGGTCCGCCGGACACGTGGTCGCGTCACGGCGAGCATCAAAGCGCACCGCGCTTCACCGGCAAGTACCAGTTCACGCCCGACCAGATGCTGTACCTGTCGGCGGCCAAGGGCTTTCGCATCGGCGGGGCGAATCCGAAAGTGGGCACCACCTGCATCGGCGACCTGAACGGCTACGGCCTGTCGGACGTGCCGGACCAGTACAGTTCTGACAGCCTGTGGAGCTACGAGGTGGGCTCGAAGAACCAGTTCGCCGACCGGCGCGTGCTGCTCAATGCCAGCGCCTACCTGATCAAGTGGAAGGACATCCAGCAGAACGTGCCGCTCACCAACTGTGGTTTCCAGTTCACCTCCAATCTGGGTGAGATGCGCAGCACCGGCTTCGACATCCAGACCGAAATCCGGCCCAGCGATGCCTTCTCCGCGGGTCTCACCTTCGCCTACACCATGGCCAAGTACACCCAGACCGCGTACGCCACCGAGGCGGCGGCCGCTTCCGCGGCACTGCCCATCGTGTCCGACGGTGATCGGCTGGGCGGCTCGCCCTGGACGCTGGCGCTGTTCTCGCAGGTGAACTTCCCGGTGATGGCGCACGAGGGCTATGCGCGCATCGACTATCAGTACGGGGCCAGCCTGGATCACTACACGCCGGCGCAGAATCCGGCCAATGGCGGGAACCCCGCTACGGTGTTCAACACGCCCGCCAATTCCTACGCATCGCTCCGTGCGGGCGTGAAGCTCAGTGGTTGGGACGTGTCGCTGTTCGCGCAGAACTTGTTCAATTCCCAACCCAAGCTCACGCGGCAGCTCGACGGCGTGCCGGGCGCCTCGCCGCTGTACCTGATCGGTACATTCCGGCCGCGCACCGTGGGCGTTACGGCGCTGTATCGATACTAAAGGGAGCATCATGCGCAACGCGATATTGATACTGCTGTTGGGTGCCGGATGCTGCGCGGCTGCGGCGGCGATGGCGCCCGCGCTGCTGCCGCTCCAAGGACAAAGCGCCGATCTTGAACTGGTGCACGCGCACATCAAAACGCCGTCGGGCTGGGCCGAGTCCATGGCCGTGCGCAACGGTGTCATCGTGGCGGTGGGCGAGGAGGCGGTGCGTGCCTGGCGCGGTCCCGGCACGCGCCAGCTCGACCTGCAGGGCGCTACGGTGCTGCCCGGTCTGCATGACGTGCACGTGCACCCGCTGTTCGGCGGGATCATGCAGCGCCGCTGCCAGATTCCGCAGGGCGCGAAGCTCGCGGCCTTCCAGGCCAAGTTGAAGGACTGTGTGGCACGCCTTGGTGCGGGCGAATGGCTGACCGGCGGGCAATGGGATGCGCCGGCGCTGGGAAAGCCCATGCATCGCAGCCAGCTCGATGCCGCGAGCGGTGATCATCCGGCCCTGCTGGATGACACCAGCGGTCACAGCGCCTGGGTCAACAGCCGCGCCTTGGCGCTGGCCGGCATCACCCGCGTCACGCCGAATCCGCCCGGCGGCATCATCGAGCGCGATGTGCGCGGTGAACCCACTGGCCTGCTGCGCGAGGACTCCGCCATCAACCTGATCCGCTCGCACATTCCGCCGGCGACGCCGGAGCAGATCCGCTCGGCGCTGGGCTGGGCGCTGCGGCAGATGCTGTCGGTGGGCATCACCTCCTACACGGAGGCCTCGCTGGGTTTCGTCGCTGGAGGACAGGCGGAACTGGATGCGTATGCGGTCATGGTCGCGGCCGGCGAGATCAAACAGCGCGCCACGCTGTGCCTGAACTGGTCGCCGGACGCGCCGGAGGACGAGGTGATCATCGCGCGCCGCAACTTGTATGCTTTCGCGCGCGTGCGTCCCGACTGCATCAAGATTTTTCTCGACGGCGTGCCCACCGACAGCCATACCGCCGCCATGCTCGAACCGTACGCGGAGAAAATGGCCGGCCGTGACGATGTGGCCAGCCGGTTCGGATTGCTGCTGGTCAAGCAGGACGTGCTGAACGAGGCGGTAACGCGTTTCGACCGCATGGGCCTGACGGTGAAATTCCATGCCGCCGGCGATGCCGCCGTGCGCGCGGGGCTCGATGCCATCGAGGCGGCGCGCAAGGCCAACGGTTTTACCGGCCTCATGCACAACGTCGGGCATTGCACCTTCGTGTCGAAGGAAGATCTGCCGCGTGCGCGCCGCATCGGTGCGACGCTCGAAGTCTCACCCTATCTGTGGGGACCCAGTCCCATCAACGACAGCATCACCGCCGCGGTGGGCGCGGACACCATCCGCCGCGTCTGGCCGGTGCGCGAGATGCTGGACGCGGGCGCCTGGGTGATCCCCGGTTCCGACTGGGCCGTGGTGCCCTCGGTCAATCCCTGGATCGGCATCGAGACCCTGGTGACGCGCGAGCGGCCAGGCGGCAGCGCGGACAGTTTCGGCAAGACCGAGGCCATCACGGTCGCAGAGGCGCTGGACTTGTTCACGGCCAACGCCGCGCGCCAGGAGCGCATGGCCGACAAGGTCGGACGCCTGGACACCGGCATGCTCGCCGATTTCATCGTGCTGGACCGCGACCCTTACGCCATCGCGCCCACCGCGTTGCACGAGACCCGGGTGAAGATGACCTTCATCAACGGCGAGAAGGTGTACGACGCTGCCGTACCGCCGCTCAAGGTCGAGGTGTTCAAGGGCGGCTATGCGACGGTGAATTCATACATCGTTTCCAATGGCAGCGCCCAGGTGCTGCTCGATGCGCAGCGCAAGACGACCGAGGCGGTCAAGCTGGCCGAGCGCATCGAGGCGAACGGCTTGCCGCTGACCGACATGTTCATCACCCATGGGCACACCGATCACTTCACCGGCATGGCCTATCTTCATCAGCGCTTTCCCCGGGCGCGCATCGTCGTGGCCAGTGAGGCCATCAAGAAAGACATCGAGGACTATGCGATGTACATGGACAGCGGCGGTCAGTCGGGCTCGGAGCCCGCGTTGGAGCCGGCGCTGCGGCCGAAGTCGGCCGCCAATCCGGGTGGATTCGATTACCAGCATCTGATCCAGGTGCTGCCCGGTCCGCGATGGGAACTGCCGGGCGGCGGCGTGCTGGAAATCACCTCGGACTATCCACCCACCGAAGCGCCGCACATGTCGACGCTGTATTCACCGGATCTGAATGCGCTGTTCCTGTCCGACTTCGGTTACAACCACGTGCATCTGTGGATGGGCGATGACATCGATCTGGCCCGCGTCGGCGCGTGGCGAGGCGAACTGCTGCGGCTCAAGCAGCGTTACGCCGCGCGCAATCCGCGCGTGTATCCCGGCCATGGCACGCCCACCGACCTTGGCCTGCTGGATACCACGGTTCGGTACATCGATGATTATCTCGCCATCGTGCGCGCGGCGAGCTCGCGCGAACAGGCCATGCAACGCATGCGGGATCTGTATCCCGATTATGCCCAGGCTGATTTTTTCTTGAAATACAGCGTGTTGAATCACGTCCACTGACGCTCGCCCGAACCGCGCCCGCGCTCCATACCCATGCCTACACCCTCCCGCGCTCGCGTGGGTACAATACCCGCATGGCCACCCCGCAAAGCGACCTGGACTTCAACGGCCTGAAGGTCTCACAGCCCGGCCTGCCGGCGGCGTACTACTTCGATCCGGCGCGTTACCAGCTTGAAATGCAGCGCATCTGGCAGCGGCACTGGGTGTACGTCGGCCGCGCACAGGAGGTGGAACTGCCGCGCAGCTTCAAGACCTTTGAGCTTGGCGACCAGAAAATCCTGCTGGTGCGCGACCAGGCCGGTGCGTTGCGGGGCTTTCACAATACCTGCCGGCACCGCGGCGCGCTGCTGTGCGCGCAGGAGGCGGGCACGCTGCGCGGCAATGCCATCACCTGCGCGTACCACGGCTGGAGCTACGGACTCGACGGTGCGCTGCGGCGGACCACCTCGCTGTCGGTGGCGGCAGGCTTCGATCCGCGCGACTACCCGCTGTACCAGGTGAACGTGCGCGAGTGGCGCGGCTTTGTGTTCGTATCGCTGGCCGCGCAGCCGCCGCCGTTCGCCGCGGGTTTCGATGTGCCGTTGGGCCGCATGGACGGCTGGCCGCTGGAAACTCTGCGCACGGGCCATGTGGCGACGCAGGTCATGCGTTGCAACTGGAAGGTCTTCTGGGAGAACTACAACGAGTGCCTGCACTGCCCGGGCGTGCATCCGTCGCTGTCGCGCATGGTGCCGATTTATGGCCGCGCCATCATGGAGCCGCGCGAGGATCCGCACTGGCGCGAGCATGCCGGCGATGACGATCCGAAGTATCGGGGCGGCATGCGGCGCGGCGCCAAAACCTGGACGCGGAGCGGTGAGCTGATCGGCAAGCCCTTCGCTACCTTGAGCGAGAAAGATCGGCGCGCCGCGTATGTGTATCTGACGGGGCTGCCCTCGATGTTCATCGTTGGCCATCCGGATTACGTGCGCGTGGTGCGCCTGCGGCCGCTGGCGCCCGAGTCCACCGAGCTGCGCATCGAGTATCTGTTTACCGCCGAGACCCTCGCCGACCCCGCTTTCGATCTCGACCAGGTCACCGGCTTCGCCGGCGAAGTGCTGGCGGAGGATGCGGCGGTGTGCGAGCTGAACCAGGCCGGCCTGCATGCGCTGGCGCATCTCGAAGGCGTGCTGATGCCCGAGGAGTACCTGCTGCACCAGTTTCACGACTGGGTTCGCGCCGAAACGGGCTAAAGTGCAGGTGAGCCTGGGCCTGCGCATCCTCTCGGCGCTGATTGCGGGATTCGTCTTGGGCGCCTGGTGCTCGGGCTCCACGGGTGCGGCCGCGCAGGTGCTCGCGGCCATCGAGCCCATCGGCCACCTGTGGCTCAATGCGCTGCGCATGACGGTGCTGCCGCTGGTGTTCGCGTTGTTGGTCACCGGCGTGGGCGCGGTGCGCGGCCAGGCCAGCGGCGCGCCGGTGGCCGCGCGCAGCATGGCTTGGTTCGTCGCGGCTCTAAGCGCCTCGGCCCTGGCCGGGGCGCTGTTGACGCCCTTCATGCTGAAAGTGTTTCCGGTGGACGCCGCCGCGGCTTCCGCTCTGCGCGCGGGAGCGAGCCACGCGGCATCGCAGGTCGGCTCACCACCGCCGCTGTCGGAATGGGTGCTCGGGCTGATCACAGCCAATCCATTCGAGGCAGCGGCCAAGGGCGATGTGCTGCAGATCGTCATGTTCGCGTTGTTGTTCGGTCTGGCAGCGGCGCGGGTCGCGCCGACCTACCGCGAATCCTTGCTGGGTTTTTTTCAGGGCGTGGTCGAGGTGATGCTGGTGATCGTGCACTGGGTGCTGCGCGTCGCGCCGCTGGGCGTGTTCGCGCTGGCCGCGGCGCTGGGCCGGCGGGGCGGCTTCGGCGCCGCCGGCGCGCTGGGCTATTATCTGGCGCTGACGTGCGCGGCGTCCTGCTTCATCGTGCTCGTCTGCTACCCGCTGGTGCGATGCCTGGGCGGCATTGCGATGACACGGTTCGCCAGGGCGGTGCTGCCCTCGCAGATCCTGGCGTTCAGCACGCAGTCCTCGCTGGCCTGCCTCACGGCTATGATCGAGGCGGCGCGCGATGCCCTGCGCCTGCCGCAGCAGATTTTTTCCGTGACCCTGCCGATGGCGGTATCGCTGTTCCGCTGCACCAGTCCCATCGTCAACTTGAGCGTGGTGCTGTTCGTCGCGCACGTGACCGGCACCAGCATCGGCCTCGCGCCCTTGCTCGCCGGCGTCTGCATGGCGGTGGTCACCAATTTCGCCGTGGTCGGCCTGCCCAGCCAGATCACCTTTTTCACCACCACCGTGCCCATTTCCTACGCCATGGGCGTGCCCACCGACATCCTGCCCCTGCTGCTCGCCATCGAGGTGATCCCGGATCTGTTCCGGACCGTGGGCAATGTCACCGCGGACCTGGCGGTGACCACGATCGTGGCCAAGGGCGCCCGCGTGGACCGCTGAGCGGCGGGTTCAATTTCGAATGGATCTGGCCGCGCCCATGGCTGCGCGACTGATTACACCGCGAAGCTGGTCATGTCCAGCGAGCCGTACTGGAAGCCCTCGGTGAAAATCCTCACCTTGTCGGCATGTCCCTGCGTGCCCAGTACGTACAGCATGGGCAGGTAGTGATCGGGAGTAGGGACGGCGAGGGCCGAATCCGCTCCGAATCGCGGGTAGTCGATCAGCGCCGCGTGGTCGCGCCCGAGCAGCGCCTCGCGAACCTGCGCGCCGAAACGCGCCGCCCAGTCCTGCACCGGCGCCTGCTCCTGTCGCACGATGGTGCGCAGGTTGTGCACGATGTTGCCGCTGCCGAGAATCAGCACGCCCCGTTCGCGGAGCGGCGCCAGGCGCTGTCCCAGTTCATAGTGAAACGCCGCTGGGCGGGTGGCGTCGATGGATAGCTGCACCACCGGCACGTCGGCTTGCGGATACAGGTGAACCAGCACCTGCCACGTGCCATGATCCAGGCCCCAGGCCTCATCGGCGACGACCTCGAGCGGCTGCAACAGGCGCTGGATTTCCTGCGCCAGCGCCGGATCGCCGGGCGCGGGGTAACGAACCTCGAACAGCGCCTGCGGGAAACCGCCAAAATCGTGGATGGTGCGTGGCCATGGCATCGCGGTCACGCCCGTGCCCCGCGTATACCAATGCGCCGAGATGCACAGGATGGCGCGCGGCCGGGGCAGGAGCTCCCGCTGCGCGCGCAGCGCCCGCGTGTAGGCATTGTCGGTGAGCGCATTCATCGGCGATCCATGCCCGACGAACAGTGCCGGCAGCCGCGAAGACGGCGCGGGGCTCGTCATCGCCGCAGCCCCGGTCCCAACTTCAGCGCGACGCCCGCGCTGGCCCGCCAAAACATGGAAATACGGTTAGCCGCCCCCAACAAGGTATCCTTGAGCGTATAGAGGATGTCCGCCATGAATGAAGCCATCATCGATTCACGCGATCTGGAACTGCCCGTACCACCGGAGGAAATGGTCAAATACATCCAGGAACTGATGACGCTGCCGCATGCCGACATCGAGCCCTCCAGTGCCCTGACCCTGGCTCACCGTCAATGGGGCGGCGATACGCCACTTGCAAGGGCGGCGATGCTGCGTTGGAGCGCGCTCAACCAGGCTTTCCGGGACAAGCGGCTGGAAACCTGGACGGTGGTGCGTGATCATGAGCGCATCTCGGTGCCGGCCTCGCTGGTGGCGGCCGCGGGCGTGGCGCCCCTGGTCATGGAGGAGCAAGGAGCGGTGTTCGACATACCCGCGCTGCTTGATGCGACGCTCAGCTTCCAGCCGCCGGCGGGGCGGGCCTGACGCGGCGCATGCGGCGGCCGGACCCGCGCCTGGGCGTGCTGCGAGCAATCGCGGCGTTCAAGATATCCAAGGTGCTGTTGCTGCTGGCGGCGGCCTACGGGGTGCTGCGCCTGCGCGAGCCCACGGTCATCGCGGGACTGTATACCTGGGCGGCGAGCCTGCCCTCGGGCATGGAGCAGGAGTGGGTGCGGCGCGCGCTGGTGTTCGTCAGCGGCTTGAGCCCGGCGCGCATCAATGCACTGGGATTCGTCACCTTGGCGTACGCGGCGGTGTTCACCACCGAGGGCGTGGGCCTGTGGATGGGCAAGCGCTGGGCCGAATGGCTCACGACGATTCTGACCAGTTCGCTGATTCCAGTGGAAATCTGGGAAATGGCACACCGGCCGGGTCTGGGCAAGGCGGTGGTGATCGCGGTGAACGTGTTCATCGTCTGGTATCTGGTGCGCCAATTGCGGCAGCGGCCCGAATGAATTCTTCTTCATGTTCATCGTGAAAAAACGTTCACGTTCGGTTTAGGGTCGGCCGGACCGCGTATGCTTTTCCCCGTGGACCGTTTTGTACCCTGTGTCGATCAACTGATGGAGACCTCATGAAAAAGTCTGGTTTGCTGATTTCCGCCGCCGTGCTGACCTTCGGCCTGGCCGCCGGTGCCATGGCCGCCGATGCCCCGAAGGCTGACGCTTCCGCTGCTCCGGCCTCGTCGGCTCCCGCCGCCGATGCGCCCAAGGCCAAGAAGCATCATCATCGCAAGCATCACAAGAAGGATGCGAGCACCGAAGCCGCCTCGGGCACCAGCAAGTAATATTGCGGCTCCCGACGCCCCGATCGCTTGACGGCGGTCGGGGCGTTTTGTTTTGCGGGTAAGATGCGCGGCTTCGATTCGCAAGGGGTCCGTCGATGGAACTGAGCGTGGTGCTGAAGGCCCTGGTGCTGGGCGTGGTGGAGGGGTTGACCGAGTTTCTACCCGTTTCCAGCACCGGACACCTGGTGGTGGTGGGGTCGCTCCTGGATTGGAACAACGAAAAGGGCAAGCTGTTCGAGATCGTGATCCAGCTGGCTGCGATCCTGGCGGTGTGTTGGGAATTCCGCCAGCGCCTGTGGAAAGTGGCCTCCTCGCTCGGCAATCCCGTTTCGCAGCGTTTCGTGCTGAACCTGGCCATCGCCTTCCTGCCGGCGGCGCTCCTGGGCGTGGCCTTCGCCGACGCCATCAAGCGCTATCTGTTTGCGCCGGTGCCGGTTGCCCTGGCGTTCATCGTCGGCGGCATTCTCATCCTGATCATCGAACGCACCGTCGGCCGGCCGCGGGTGGCCGAGGTCGACGGTATGCGATCCAACCACGCGCTGGCGGTGGGCGCCGCGCAGGCGTTGTCGCTGGTGCCGGGCACCTCCCGCTCGGGCGCCACCATCATGGGCGGCTTGCTCGCCGGTCTGTCGCGCCGGGCGGCTACCGAGTTCTCGTTCTTCCTCGCCATCCCCACCATGTTCGCCGCCACCGGCTATTCGCTGTTCAAGGCGCGCCACCTGCTCAACGGCGATGATCTGGCCGTCATCGGCATCGGCTCGGTGGCCTCGTTCATCAGCGCGGCCTTCGCGGTCAAGGGCCTGTTGCGATACGTGAGCGGGCACGATTTCCGGGTGTTCGCCTGGTACCGCATCGCCTTCGGGCTGCTCATCCTGGCCAGCTGGCATTTCCAGTGGATCGTCTGGCAGGGCGATTGAGCGTCGCGCCTGCAGGCTGGCGTATACTGGGCGGCATCATGAGCGTGCCGACTCGAATGCGCCGTGTTGCATGCATGCTGTTCGCGGCGTTGGTGGTAGCGAGTGCCGCGCCGGTCCTGGCGGCCGAACTCTCCGGTGCCGCGCGCAACCCGCCGGCCCTGTTGATCGAACATGCGCGTGCGCGGCCCACGCCGCCGGGCGTGAACGTCGCCGCGGTGTATTTGCGTATCGTCAATGCCGGTGGGGCCGACCGCCTGCTGCGCCTGTCCGCGCCGGTGGCGGAACAGGTGCAGCTGCATGAGACCCGCAGCGAGCAGGGCGTGATGAGCATGCGCCAGCTTCCCTTCCTGGACATTCCCGCCAATGGCAGCATCGATGCCGCGCCCGGCGGGCTTCACATCATGCTGCGCGGACTCAAGGCACCGCTCCGTAATGGCGACCACTTCACCCTGACCTTGGTGTTCGGCGAGGCGGGCACGTTGACCGCCAATGTGAGCGTGCGCGCCGACCCCTAGCCGGGCGCCCCTAGATGAGCGTGTTCCTGTCACAGTCGGTGGACATCGCGCACCTGATCCAGGTGGCGCTGACGCCGATTTTCCTGATCTCAGGTGTCGGCGTGATGCTCAATGTCATGACCAGCCGGCTGGCGCGCATCGTGGACCGCGCGCGCCAGGTGGAGGACCGTATCCGCCGCGGAGAGAGCCCGGAAGCGGTGCAGGCTCTGCACGATGCGCTGCGGGCCATGGCGCGGCGCGCGCGCCACATGAACCACGCCATCACGCTGATCACGATTTCCGCGCTGCTGATTTCGCTGGTGGTGGTGAGCCTGTTCCTCAATGCCTTCCTGATGCTGGAACTGGGCCGCTTCATCGCCATCATGTTCATCGGCACCATGCTGACCTTGGCAATCGGCCTGCTGGAATTTTTGATCGAGGTGCGCATCGCTACGGATTCGCTGCGCATTGGCATCATGAGTGAAACCCGGGATTCCTGAACGCGAGATCGTAATGCAAATCGGCATGATCGGATTGGGGCGCATGGGCGCCAACATGGCGCGGCGCCTCGCCCAGGGCGGTGTGCAAGTGGTGGGGTTCGATCGCGATCCGGCGGGGCGCGCGGCGCTCGCTCAGGAAGGCGTGATCAAGCCGGCCGATTCGCTGGCCGCGCTGGTGGCTGCGCTGGCCGCGCCGCGGCTGGTCTGGACCATGCTGCCCGCGGGCGCGCCCACCGAACAGACCATCATTGATCTACGCGCTTTGCTGGCGCGGGGCGATCTCATCATCGACGGCGCCAACGGGTATTTCGCCGACAGCCAGCGCCACGCGCGCGAACTGGCCGAGAGCGGCATCGGCTTCGTGGACGTGGGCGTCTCGGGCGGCATATGGGGTCTGGCCGACGGCTATGGCCTGATGATCGGCGGGGAGCCTGCGGACGTGGCGCGGGTGGAACCCATCGCCCGGATTCTGGCGCCGGCACCCGATGCGGGCTGGCTGCACTGCGGTCCGGCCGGCGCCGGCCATTATGTGAAGATGGTGCACAACGGCATCGAGTACGGCCTGATGCAGGCGTATGCGGAAGGCTTCGCGCTGATGCAATCACGCGAGGACCTGCAGCTGGACATCGCGAAAATCGCGCAGAGTTGGTGCCATGGCACGGTGATCCGCTCCTGGCTGCTCGACCTCACCGCCGAATTCCTGAAGCAGGACTCGACGCTGGCCAACGTGGAACCCTATGTGGCGGATTCGGGCGAGGGCCGCTGGACCGCGCTGGAGGCGATCCAGCGCGGCATCCCCACGCCGGTGATGAACCTGGCGCTGATCGCGCGCTTCGCAAGCCAAGGCAAGGACGACTTTGCGGCGAAGCTGTTGGCCAAGATGCGCCAAGGGTTCGGCGGGCATGCCATCAGGGAGAAGCCCAAGAGCTAGCGGACGGGGAGCGGGACGTTGCAGAGCTCGGCGCTGCCGCTGGCCGGATCATCGTCCCGTCCGACGCCCACCATGCCGTAGCAATGCGCCAGCCACAGCCGATGCGCGGAGCGGTCGCCGGCCACTGGCAAGCCGTTCGAGAAACCCGCCTGCGGCGCGTAGACATCGCCGTCGGCGAGCGGCGTGAAGGGAATTTCCGGGCTCCACGCGCGGTCGAATTCCGGTGCAACCGCGCGGGTCGAGGCGGACGTGGGATGGCGGTGGTCGGGGTCGCCCCACTGCGCCACGTAATTGTCCTGGACTCGCAGCACGGGCAAGGCATCGTAATAATGCTCGGCGACGAGGTGTTTGATGTTTTGGACATGTTGCGGCGCGAAGGTGGGCGCCAGTTCGATGATCACGCGACCGGCGGGAAGGTCCAGGTACAGCGTGTGGTTCGGGTCGGTGTCGCGCCAGTCGGTGGGCCGGGAGGCGGCCAGCACCTCGGAATACGTGGGCGCCGCGGCGATGGCGGCTTCGGCGGCGGCAGCTGTCAAACCGCGATCAGAAACCGCGACACGACGCACGGCAGGTGTTTACGGCTGATGCTCATGATTCGCAGTCTAGCGCGCCTCGCGCAGGCCGGCCGCGACCCGGACCCAGTCTTTCGGCCGCGTGTCGGCGGCAAGAAGGTGCGGGTGTTGTGGCATTGCATTAATTTTGCGCCAATAACGTGACATCGCTGTGCTGGCCGCTATACTGCGGCGCGGATTTTTGAAGGCGCGCCCTACCTTAGAGGAATCATGGAGCCCACCCAGACCGCGGAGCCCGACTATTTTCATAAAGTCGTCGATTGCCAATGGGCCTGCCCCGCCCACACCGATGTTCCCGAATACATCCGCCTGATCGCCCAGGGCGAGTTCACCGAGGCCTACCTCGTCAATCGAGCCACCAATGTCTTTCCCGGCATCCTGGGTCGCGTCTGCGATCGCCCCTGCGAGCCCGCCTGCCGCCGCGGACGCATCGAGGACAAGCCGGTGGCCATCTGCCGTCTGAAGCGCGTCGCAGCCGATCATCGCGATGAGGTCGCGCAGCGCCTGCCGCGCGCGCCCGCGAAGAAAAACGGCAAAAAAATAGCCTGCATCGGTGCCGGTCCCGCCTCGCTCACCGTCGCCAACGACCTGCTGCCGCTGGGTTACGAGGTCACCATTTTCGAGCAGTTCGGCGTGCCGGGCGGACTTATGCGCACCAACATCCCGGCGTTCCGCCTGCCGGTGCAGGTGCTGGACGAGGAAATCGGCTACATCGTGTCCATGGGCGCGGATCTGCGTCTGAACTCGCCGGTGAACAGCCTGCGCAAACTCCTGGACTCGCGTGAGTTCGATGCCGTGTTCGTCGGCTCCGGCGCGCCCAAGGGCAAGGAACTGGAATTGCCGGGGCGCCGCGACACCGACCGCATCCACATCGGCATTTCCTGGCTGGAGTCGGTGGCCTTCGGGCACATCGAGCGCATCGGCGAGCGCGTGCTCATCATCGGCGTGGGCAACACCGCCATGGATTGCTGCCGTACCTCGCTCCGTCTGGGCGCGAAGGACGTGCAGGTGATGGCGCGCAAGCCGCGCGAGTTCTTCAAGGCCTCGGCCTGGGAACTGGAGGACGCCGAGCAGGAGACGGTGAAGATCGTGGTCAACCACGCTCCCAAGTCCTTCGTGGTGAAGGACGGCAAGCTCACCGGCATGATGTTCGACAAGCTCGAGTACGACATCGAAAACGGCGAGATCAAGGCGACGCGTGAGCTGGGCGAGGAATTCTTCCCCTGCGATGACGTGATTCTCGCCATCGGCCAGGAGAATGCCTTCCCCTGGATCGAGCGCGACATCGGCGTGGAGCTGGACCGCTGGAACGTGCCCAAGGTGGACAAGGTGACCTTCCAGTCCACCCGCCCCGAGGTGTTTTTCGGCGGCGATGCGGCTTTCGGCCCTAAGAACATCATCTGGTCGGTGGAGCATGGCCACCAGGCCGCGATCTCCATCCACAAGTTCTGCCAGGGTGAGCCGGTGACGGCACGCATGCCGCGTGGCGTGACGCTGACCAGCCGCAAGATGGGCATGCACGAGTGGTCCTACAAGAACGAGTACAACGGCGCCGAGCGCCGCCTGGTGCCGCACGTGGCCCTGGTGGAGCGCTTCAAGAAGGTGAACATCGAGGTGGAGCTGGGCTTCACCGCCGAGCAAGCGGCCCTGGAAGTGCAGCGGTGCCTGAACTGCGACATGCAGACCGTGTTCACCGCCAAGCTGTGTATCGAGTGCGATGCCTGCATCGATATTTGCCCGGTGGATTGCCTGACCATCACGCCGAACGGTACGGAAGGCGAGCTGCGCGCGCGCCTGAAGGCGCCCGCGACCAATCCGCAGCAGGCGTTGTACGTGTCGGCGGCCCTGCCGCAGACCGCGCGCGTGATGGTCAAGGACGAGGACGTGTGCGTGCACTGCGGACTGTGCGCCGAGCGTTGTCCCACCGCTGCCTGGGACATGCAAAAATCCACGATCAAGATTCCGCACGCGATCGATGAGGATGCGACATGCCGGAGCTAGCCAGAAACGCCGACCGCACCAACGACTTCGCCATCAAGTTCGCGAACGTCAACGGCACCGGCTCGGCCAGCGCCAATGCCCTGATCATGAAGGCCATTTTCCGGATGGGCATTCCGGTCGCGGGCAAGAACTACTTTCCCTCCAACATCCAGGGCCTGCCCACCTGGTATGAGGTTCGGGTAACGCGCGACGGTTACGCGGCGCGCTCCGGCCGGATCGACATCCTGGTGGCGATGAACGCCGAGACCTATCAGCGCGATGTGCGCGAAGTGATCTCCGGCGGTTACCTGATCTACGACTCCACCTGGCCGCGCAGCATGCTGCTGCAGAGGGAGGACATCACCGTCATTGGTGTGCCGCTGGCGAAAATGGTGAACGAGACCTTCGATGGCGTGCGCAACCGCATCCTGCTGAAGAACATTGCCTACGCCGGGGTAATCGCGGCGCTCATCGACGTGGACCTGAACGTCATCGATGCGCTGCTGAAGGAGAGCTACGCCAAGAAGCCCAAGCTCCTCGACTCCAACACCAAGGCGCTGCGCCTGGGCTACGACTACGCCAAGGCGAACCTCTCCTGTCCGTTACCGCTGAAGGTGACGCACCTGGACAAGACCGCCGGGCACATCATGATCGACGGCAACACTGCCGCGGGTCTGGGCTGCGTGTACGCCGGCGCGACGGTGGGCGCCTGGTATCCGATCACGCCCTCCACCTCGCTGATGGACGCCTTCAAGAGTTTCTGCGAGCGTTTTCGCGTGGATGCCGAAACCGGCGAGCGCAATTACGCCGTGATCCAGGCCGAGGACGAGCTTTCCGCCATCGGCATGGTGCTCGGCGCCTCCTGGAACGGCGCGCGCGCCTTCACGCCCACCAGCGGACCGGGCATTTCGCTGATGAACGAGTTCATCGGCCTTGCGTACTACGCCGAAGTGCCGGCGGTGATTTTCGACGTGGCGCGCGTGGGACCCTCCACCGGCATGCCGACGCGCACGCAGCAGTCCGACATTCTGATGTGCGCTTATGCCTCGCATGGCGATACGCGCCACGTGGTGCTGTTCCCGGCAAACCCTGAGGAATGCTTCTACATGGCGGTGCAGGCCTTCGATCTGGCCGAGCGGCTGCAGACGCCGGTGTTCGTGCTGTCGGATCTCGACATCGGCATGAACGACTGGATGTGCAAGGATCTCAAGTGGGACGATGCCTACCGCCCCGACCGCGGCAAAGTGCTCTCCGCCGAGGAGTTGAACAAGCTCGACAAGTTTTACCGCTATGTCGATCGTGACGAGGATGCCATTCCCTATCGCACGCTTCCCGGGGTGAACCCGAAGGGTGCATACTTCACCCGCGGCTCGGGCCACAATCAGTACGGCGGCTACACCGAGGATTCGGCCGATTACCAATTCGTGCTCGACCGGCTGACGCGCAAGTTCACCACCGCCACCCGCTACGTGCCCAAGCCGGTGACGCTGGGCCGCGGCAACTGCGAGGTCGGCATCATCAGCCTGGGGTCCTGCGATGGCGCGGTGCGCGAGGCGCTGGACGTGCTGTCGCGCCAGAAGATCGACGTCGACTACCTGCGGGTGAAGGCATTTCCGTTCACCTCAGAGGTGGAAGCTTTCCTGCGCGACCACAAGCTGATTTTCGTGGTGGAGCAGAACCGCGATGCACAGCTGCGCTCGCTCCTGACGATCGAGACCGCGGTGGAAAAGTCCAAGCTGGAATCCATCCTGAGCTACAGCGGCTTTCCGATGTCGGCGGACCCAATAGTCAACGGCATCCGCGCCAAGCTGGCCGAGACGCCGCGCCTGTCGGTGATCAAGTAAACCCGGATCGAGGCACGAACATGTCGTACATCAACAAGCCCAAGGTGGCCCACCCCTCGCTCCCGACCAACGCGCTGGGACTGACGCGTCGCCAGTACGAGGGTGCCATGTCCACGCTGTGCGCGGGCTGCGGTCACGACTCCGTCACTGCGGCCATCGTCGAGGCCTGCTGGGGCATCGACTTGAAACCCGAGCAACTGGCAAAGCTGTCCGGCATCGGCTGCTCCTCGAAGACCACGGCGTATTTCGTCGCCGGCGCGCACGGTTTCAACTCGGTGCACGGGCGCATGCCCTCGATCGCCAGCGGCGCCGCCGCCGCCAACCGCGAACTCACCTATATCGGCATTTCCGGCGACGGCGATTCGCTGTCCATCGGCTTCGGCCAGCTGGCGCATGCCATCCGCCGCAACATCAACATGCTGTACATCATCGAGAACAACGGTGTGTATGGTCTCACCAAGGGGCAGTTCTCGGCTTCGGCCGACATCGGCACCAAGGCCAAGAAGGGCGAGGTGAACCTGACTCCGCCCATCGACCCGGTGCTGCTGGCGCTGTCACTGGGTGCGACCTTCGTGGCGCGCAGTTTCTCCGGCGACAAGCAGCAGCTGGTGCCGCTGATCCAGGCGGGCCTCAAGCACAATGGCTTCGCGCTCATCGACGTGCTCAGCCCCTGCGTGACCTTCAACGATCATGAAGGTTCGACCCGGAGCTACACTTTTACCCGTGAACACTATCATCCGGTGATCGAGGCAGACTTCGTGCCCAAGGCCAGTGAGATCACGGTGGACTACCAGGAAGGCCAGGCGCTGTCGGTGGAACTGCATGACGGCAGCCAGGTGATTCTGCGCAAGCTCGATGCCAGCTACGATCCGACCGACCGGAGCGCGGCGTATCATTTCATCGAGACCAAGATCAAGAACCATGAATATGTGACCGGACTCATTCATATCGATGAATCCAGCACCACGGAATTCCACACCCTGAACAAGACTACCAAGGTGCCGTTGAACCGCCTGCCGTTCGAGAAGCTTTCGCCGGGGAACGCAGCGTTGCAAAAGCTCCAGGCGCGCTGGCGCTGAGGCGCGCATGATGGCGCGGAGCTTCGCTCTGGCGCTGCGATCGAGTGGGACGCTGCGGCGTGGCTTTGCCTTGGCGTTGCTGCTGGGCGCCACTGCGCGAGGCGCGGACTGGAATCTGCACGGGCAGTTCACCGGTGTCACGCAGTATCATCCTGCCTTCCACGCGCCTTATTCCGGCGCGAACAGCCTGGATGCGGAATCGGACAATGCGATGACGCTGGATGCTACCTTGTTCGGTGGCGTGTCGCTGTGGCGGGACGCGGCCTTCTACGCCAATCTCGAGCTGGACCAGGGCTTCGGGTTGTCCGACACATTGGGCGTGGCCGGATTTCCCAGTGGGGAGGCCTACAAGGTGGGCGCGAACCAACCGTACTGGCGCGTGCCGCGGCTGTTTCTGCGCCAGTATTTCCCGTGGGGCGAGCGCACGGCGACGGTGGCCGATGCGGCGAACCAGCTGCCGATTGCCGGCATGAACGATGGCCTGGTGCTCACCCTTGGCAAGTTCTCGGTGGGCGATGTGTTCGACACCAACCAGTACGCGCACGATCCGCGCGCGGACTTTTTGAACTGGTCGGTGATCGACTCCGGTGCGTTTGACTATGCCGCCGATGCCTGGGGCTACACCACGGGCATTGCGCTCGAGGTCAACCGGGGCGACTGGAGCCTGCGCGCGGGCCTGTTCAACTTGTCGCGCATTCCGAACGGCAAGACCACCGAGCCGCATTTCGACCAGTTCTCCGGTGTGCTGGAGCTGGAGCGGCGTCAGAGCTGGTTCGGCCGGGCCGGCAAGATCAAGGCGCTTGCCTATCTGAATCGCGGACGGATGGGACGCTATCGCGATGCGCTGGCGCTCGCGACGACGGCTGATCAGGTGCCCGACGTCGCTGCCGTGCGCCGATACGCATCGAAATCCGGCATCGCCATCGATATCGAACAGGGTATCAACGAATTCCTGGGCGCGTTCTTGCGGTTCAGCGTCAGCGACGGTTCCAAGGAGGCGTTCGAATTCACCGAGATCAACCGTTCGCTGGCGGTTGGCGCGGCGCTGGCAGGCCAAAGCTGGCACCGACCCGGCGATGCGCTGGGTATCGCGGCCGTGGTCAATGGATTGTCGAGTGCCGGACGCGAATACTTCGCCCGCGGCGGGCTCGGCATCCTGATCGGCGATGGCAGGCTAAGGGCGCGTCCGGAACAGATCCTCGAAGCCTATTACCGGGTCCAGCTATGGCCGGCGGTGGCACTGACCTTCGATACGCAATACCTGCGCCATCCCGCGTACAACGCCGACCGCGGCCCGGTGAACATCCTCGGACTGCGTCTTCATGCGGAGTTCTGAGCGGGCGAGGAGAAGTTATATTGTCGGCGTCAGTGCCCAACTGCCGGGGCGCCGAGGAGGTGGTCTATGTGGAGGATCATCGGCAAACGCCTGTTCGGCGCGGGCACCATCCCCGCGGCCTTCACGCCGCTGGAAAGCCTGGTTTCATCGAACGGCGTAATCTTTGCCAGTTACAATCGTGCCGGAGAAATCAAAACCGGCACCGTCGGCACATAGACATCGCTCGTTACGCGCAAGACGCGGGTGAGCAGCCGTGCGGGCTGGCAGGTCGAACATGCCATCGCGCAAACTGTCGTCCAATTGTTCGAACGCGCTTCACTTCGAATCTTTTTCGGATTTTTCTTTGGGCGTCAAGAAAGGATTGACCAAGGCGACATCGAAGGGTTCGAAGTCATCGGTATTGCGAGTGGCGACAGTGAGGTCGCGGATCAGGGCGGTGGCGGCGATCAAAGCATCTTCCAGATGGTGGTCATTGCGACGGTGCATGAGCTGCGCCCAGCGGCGAAAGATCGAAGCGTCGGCGGACAGAACGTTGTAGGTCTCGGCGACATTGTTCAGCCACTTTTCGATTTCCTCGGCTTTCTCAGGTTTTCCGGTTCGAGTGATCTCGATGCCTGCCTGGATTTCGCCCAGCGTGACAACGGATACGAAAAGGGATTCTTCGGGGATCTTTTTGATCCAGGCCACTACGCCGCCATGAGGTTTCGGCTTGCGCAGTTCGGAGACAACATTGGTATCCAGAAGGTAGGGCATCAAAGAATCTCTTGTGGCGGTCTACGGCGCAGTTTTCCACGCTTGGGAACCGGAAGA
Organism: Pseudomonadota bacterium; assembly: GCA_018240265.1. Taxonomy (GTDB): domain Bacteria; phylum Pseudomonadota; class Gammaproteobacteria; order Steroidobacterales; family Steroidobacteraceae; genus TMP-86. The sequence goes on from JAFEGC010000005.1 coordinate 19,552, forward strand.
TGGGCCCGCGCTTCGCGTTCGAGCAGCAGTGCTTTAAAGCCGGGGCGTGCTCGGGCATTGAGGCGGCGCCATTCTTCTACGGGGACCAGCACTGCGGCCTCTGCACCGCGCATCGTGACGAGCTGCGGTCCGCGGGTGAGGCTTTCCTGCAGAAGCTCGCTAAAACGCGCTTTTGCATCTTGTACTGGCCAGCTTTTCATGAGGACATCCGTTCGTTTATAACTAGTCAGAATTCTAGTCAGTTCGGGATCGACCGTCAAATGTTGCTGCCAGTTGCCGTCGTATGACCCTGAAGCCGTGGCGAAAGCATTCCATATGCCGCGGCCTCGCTCCTCACCCTGATCGCACGGTTGGTCGAACAGGATACGGCAGCCACGGCGCGGGACATGCAGCACGCATTCGAGTCGCTGGTCAGGGGAGGACCTGTGAGACCTATGAGTTGATGGTGTGAGCCCACGTTGCTCGACCCGTTGTCTTAGTTATCTTAAACTGATAACCTACATAGGTGTCGAAGAACCGCGATCCAACCTTGGACGTGCTGCTCGATCTCAACGGGCAAGTCTTTGTCGTTGATCCAGACGGTGGTCATTGGGTCAAGTTCACCGTAACGAGAGTGCCAGTATCGCCGGAGAGTCGGACCGTACGAGTTTCGGACGCGGCAACATTGCTGAGCGATTTTTGGAGCGCGGTGGATTCCGTGTTACGTGAAAGAGGAGTATTGCCATGACCACCTTGAAAGTCGGCATCGCCAGTTATGAGGAAATGAAGGCCAGGACGCTCGCGGTCGCGCGAGGCGAACGCCGCGTCCTGTCTACGGAGCCCAAGGTGTGGTTCACCTCGACGGAGTCGTTTGCAAGGATTCTCTCGGCGCGCAACCGCGAACTGTTGCGGGTCATCGCGGAGCGCGTTCCTCAATCCCTCGAAGAACTTGCCCAGATCACCGGCCGGGCGAAGTCGAATCTGTCGCGAACGTTGCGGACGATGGAACAGTATGGTCTCGTCACGTTGAATCGCGCCGAGCGTGGCCGCGTGACGCCGAAGGTCAGCTATGATCGCGTGGAATTGGATGTTCTGCTTGTGCCACGGTGAAAAGCCGGCTGAGTAGCCAGACGTCCTAGTACACGTGCAGAACGCGCCGCTTCCCGCGTCAAGAATTTTCCTCCAACCGCCGAATCTGCTCCTGCAGGTCCGCCACCTGCTGTTCCAGCCGGCCGACGCGTTCCGCGAGGTCATGTGTCGCGGGCACGGCGTGCGTCGGCGCGCCGGCCGGCGTGGCTTCCGGTTCGGGCGCCGATTCCACCATGCCGCTGAACAGGTGCAAGTAGCGCGACTCGCGCTCACCGGGCGAGCGTGGCAGGCGCGCCACGAACGGGCCGTCCTCGCGGCTCATCAGGGTCTTCAGCACGGACTCCACTTCCGCCGTGTCGGCGAAGTCGCCGAAGCGGTTGGTGCGGGTGCGCAGCTCGCCGGGCGTCTGGGCGCCGCGCAGCAGCAACACGTCGATGATGCCCAACTCCTGCGGGCTGAACTTCAGCGAACCGAACTCGGTGTTGCAGAAGCGCTGCTGGTACTTGGTCACCCGGCCGCCGTAGCCGGCAGAGCGGTCGCTGACCAGGTACTTTTTCATCAGCGCATCCAGCGCCGCCTGGACCTGCGTCTCGGTCAGCTCCATCACCGGTTCGCGATTGGTCTTCTGGTTGCAGGCATTGGTCAGCGCGTTCAGCGACAACGGATACTGGTCCGGCGTGGTCACTTGTTTTTCGATCAGGCAGCCGATGACGCGGGCTTCCACGGATGTCAATTCGATATTCATGTATCACCTTCGTGACAGGCTTCCAACGCGGCCCCACTTGTTCTAGGGTAACGCACTTGCCTAACTTACCTGATGGTCCCCGCTCATGAAAACCAAAGCTGCAGTCGCCTTCGCCGCCGGCAAACCGCTGGAAATCCACGAAGTGAATCTGGACGGCCCCAAGGCCGGCGAGGTGCTGGTGGAAATCAAGGCCACCGGCATCTGCCATACCGATGAATTCACTCGCTCCGGTGCCGACCCGGAGGGCCTGTTTCCCGCCATTTTTGGCCATGAAGGCGCCGGCATCGTCGTGGACGTGGGCCCGGGCGTCAAGTCGGTGAAGAAGGGCGATCACGTCATTCCGCTGTATACGCCGGAGTGCCGCGAGTGCAAGTCCTGCACCTCGCGCAAGACCAACCTGTGCACCGCCATTCGCGCCACCCAAGGCAAGGGCGTCATGCCCGACGGCACCAGCCGCTTCTCGCTGGGCAAGGACATGATCCATCACTACATGGGCTGTTCCACCTTCTCCAACTTCACCGTGCTGCCGGAAATCGCGGTGGCCAAGATCCGCAAGGACGCGCCCTTCGACAAGGTGTGTTACATCGGCTGCGGCGTCACCACCGGCGTGGGTGCGGTCATCAACACCGCCAAGGTGGAGGCGGGTGCCAACGTGGTGGTGTTCGGCCTGGGTGGCATCGGTCTGAACGTGATCCAGGGCGCGCACCTGGTGGGCGCCAACAAGATCATCGGTGTGGACCTGAACCCCAAGCGCAAGGCGCTGGCAGAGAAGTTCGGCATGACGCACTTCGTCAACCCGAAGGAAATCGGCAAAGACCTGGTCGCGCACCTGGTGGAAATCACCGACGGTGGCGCAGACTACAGCTTCGAGTGCGTGGGGAACGTGGACCTGATGCGCCAGGCACTGGAGTGCTGCCACCGCGGCTGGGGCGTGTCGGTCATCATCGGCGTGGCCGGCGCCGGCCAGGAAATCAAGACCCGGCCGTTCCAACTGGTAACGGGGCGGGTGTGGAAGGGCACGGCCTTCGGCGGCGCGCGCGGCCGCACCGATGTGCCCAAGATCGTCGACTGGTACATGGACGGCAAGATCAATATTGACGATCTCATTACCCACAAGATGCCGCTGGCCGACATCAACAAGGCCTTCGACCTGATGCATTCGGGCGAGTCCATCCGCAGCGTCGTCGTGTACTGATGGAAATCTATGCAGAACACGGCTGCTTCGGCGGCACGCAGCGCTTTTACAAGCACGCCTCCAAGGAATGCGGCGGGGAAATGAAATTTTCCGTGTACCTGCCACCGCAGGCGCGCGAGCGCACGGTGCCGGTGCTGTACTACCTGTCGGGGCTCACCTGCACCGAGGAGACCTTCGCCATCAAGGCGCATGCGCAACAGGTCGCCTCGGAGCTCGGCCTCATGCTGGTGGGTCCTGACACCAGTCCGCGGTCGGAGCGCTATCCGGGCGATGCCGATGCCTACGACTTCGGTGTGTCGGCCGGCTTCTACCTCGATGCGACGCAGGCGCCGTGGTCGAAGACCTACCGCATGTACAGCTACGTGACGCGCGAGCTGCCTGCGCTCGTGAACGCGAATCTGCCGGTGCGAGCGGGCGCGGTGGGCATCTTCGGCCATTCCATGGGGGGGCATGGCGCGCTCACCCTCGCGCTGAAAAACCCCGAGCAATATCGCTCGGTTTCCGCCTTCGCGCCCATCGCCGCGCCCATGCAATGTCCCTGGGGCACCAAGGCCCTGGGGAATTACCTGGGGGCGGACCGCGAAACCTGGCGCGCCTACGATGCCAGCGAGCTGGTGGCGAAGAAGGCATACCCTGCGGAAATCCTCATCGATCAGGGAACGGCCGACAAGTTCCTGGCCGAGCAGTTGCATCCGCAGCTGTTCGAGGCGGGAGCGCGCAAGTCAGGACAGAAGCTCACCCTGCGTATGCAGCCCGGCTACGATCACGGGTATTTTTTCATCCAGAGCTTCATGGCGGATCACCTGAAGCATCACGCCGCGCTGCTCGGCGGCTGAACTAAAGGAGACTCTGAAGGAGATTCTTGACGACTTGCTGAATCCGGCGTAGCGTAAAACTGTCGTCAAGCTGACGACGAGCAGTGGATGCGAGCATAGGAATGCGGTCGATCAAGCATGACCCGACAGGCATGAGCCACCCGAACGGACCTCGTTCCCAGGACGTTCGCCCAGCAGCTTTTCCCGATATTTCAAACGCTTCTTATTTGTGGCTTCCGCCGCTGGCGCCGCGCTCGCCATCTTGTGGATGTGCGGCATCGATGTGTTCGGCGCCATCACCGCGCGCCATCGCCAGCAGGCCTCTCAGGCGCAGCTCTCTGCAGCGACTCACGCCTCACGACCCACCACCGCGGCCGCCCAGCCCTCACCGATCGGTACCGATTCCTCGGTCTCCACCACGAGCCGCCGGTTGTTGCTGGTGTCCACCCAAGTCGGCCGCAATGCCCAGGAAGGCCATGCGCAGCTGGGCCTGAGCGAGGCCTCGCCGCAGACCTACCGCGCGGGGGCGATCCTCGCGAACGGCACCCGCATCGTGGCGGTGTATGTCGACCATGTGGACCTGGCGCGTGAGGGCAGGAAGGCAAGCGTGTATGTCGCGGGACAGGAGCCTGCCGGCTATCAGCCGCCTGACCCCGCTTTCTTGAGCGTGGGCGGCGCGCATGAATTCGTGCCGGCGCTGGCCACGAGCCGCGATGCGCTCACCGAGGTGATGCGCGTGAATCCGGTGTACGAGGGCGCGCAGGTCAAAGGCCTGGAGGTCTACGCCAACGCCCGTTCGGATGCGTTTGAGCGACTGGGGCTCGAAGCCGGGGACCGCATCACCGTCATCGAGGGCGAGCCGGTGACCGATTCGCCCAAGGCCATCGCCTCGCTCCGGCGCCTGAGCGAAGGCTCCGCGATGCAAGTGGCCGTGAATCGCCACGGCGTACCGCTGCAGCTGTCGCTGGACGGTGCCGTGGTGGCCTCGAGGGGACAGATGACGCAGTAGACCAGATCCGCAAAGGGCGGCTGGGTTAAGGAAGGGGGACAGGGTATGAGAAAGTCAGCGTGGAGTGCGGCGGGGCTGTTGCTGGGACTCACCGGAACTCTCCAGGCAGCCACTCAATGGAGTACCCAGGACTATGATCTGTACGCCGGGGACTTCAACGGCGATGGCCGAGCGGATTTGTTCTTGCAAGCGGCAGACGCTAAAGGGCTCAACGCCGTGCTGCTCTCCGATGAGAACGGGCAGTTCACCGCCAAGAGCCCTGATCAAAGTTGGCAGGATGGCTACGCCGGGTTTGACTGGGCGGTGAGCGAGAGCAATGTCTTGAGCGGCGATTTCAACGGCGATAAGAAAGCCGACCTCCTAGTCCAAGCCAAACCCCTGGCAGGCACCGGCCCGGGCACCAAGACTGCGGCAGAATTCACACCGAACTCCAACGGCGTGGTCCTGTCGGCAGGCTCCCCCGCGATGTTCGCCACTGAAGGGGTGCAGGCCTGGAGCCGGGACGGGTTCAAGGCCGAGTGGTCGTCACTGCTGACGGCGGCGCTGGTCGGGGACTTCGATGGCGATGGGCGCTCGGATGTGATCCTGCAGGGCCTGACCGCAGGGGATGCCAGCTATGCCCTGTATGGCAATGCGTCGGGAGCGATTTTCGTCAACCGCGGCGCGCTCGGCGCGAACACGATTCCGTCCGCCAGCGACTACCGGCTGCTGGCCGGTAAGTTCGATGCGCAGAAGTCTTTCAGCCTGTATCTGCAGGCACAGTCCGCCAGCGGCACGAACTCGATCCAGCGGCTCAGCAGCACGGCGCTAAAGAGCGTGGTCACCGACAGCGCGCTCGCGGTGGACGTTCCTGCGACACCGCTGCCCGCGAACTCGGTAACACCCGGCGCCGCCGCAGCAGCAGCCTTGGCTGTCACGTCCGCCGGCCGCACGCCCGGGCAGTTCTCGGTGTCCGCGCTGGGTGGTGCGATGTACACCATCCCGATCTGGACACCGCCCGGGGCACGCGGCATCGAGCCCAAGCTCTCCCTGGTCTACACCAGTGGTGGGCAGGACGGACCGCTGGGCCCGGGATGGGCGCTGGCGGGACTGAGTTCAATTTCCAGATGCAACAAGATCTACGCTGACAATGCAGGTGCACCCGCGCCGGTGACATTGACCGCCGGCGATGAGTTTTGCTTGGACGGCAACCGCCTGCGTGTGACCAGCGGCACCCCTGGCTATCTAGGTGGGTCACGGCCAGATGTAAAAGGGAAATGGGTTGAGGATATATTCGGAGGGCGGCAGGGCCAGTCGCCTGCGAGATTCTTGTGGTGGCACTACAAGCTCGGAGAAGGAAGCTGGGAGGAAGATCTTGTTGAGAGCTTTGCCGGGGTCCACGATTTTCTAGATACCGTTCATTACACTGATACCGGACTGAATAAGTATTGGGGGTGGCTCGGTGAAGGGGTCTTTGGAGTTTACAGTGGCGCAGCGCTTGTACCAGCCACAGCAATTGTTGGCGCCGCAGACGCTCCCTATCTTGCATCAATTTGGGACAATCGGTCTTGAAGGCGGCGATGCAAATGAGAGTTCACAGCTCGATATTTGGCCTCATTCTTGCGGCCTCGATGACCGGGTGTGTGAGTTCGCATAGAGGTAACGATCTTGTACCTCAATCTTGGAAGCCATTGTTTTCTGTGTCAAAAGATTGTCGTGCATTTCAGGGTGCATTTCAGGGCGAGGGTGAGGGTGCGTCGGAGAATCCGAATGATTGGCTCGATGCATTTAAATGGCCAAGAAAGGGTCAGTTACCTTCGCTGGTTTCT
>JAFEGC010000600.1 GCA_018240265.1 Pseudomonadota bacterium
GCGCATCCAACTCCGATTCTTGCGATCACCCCCTCTGCGGGAGTCCAGTCGCCATTTGTGACTTTCACACCAATACCGGCTGTCAGTCCGCCCACGACACCACTGATAAGCCCCGCTGTCAACGCCGCAGACAAACTCCCGGTTGAAATCAAGGCCCCGACAAATCCACCGACAAATCCGGCGAGCGCACCCGCATAAACACCTGCGCCGACAACATACTCGCTTGCCAGGAATGCGTAGGAAGCGCCGAACGTAAAATACGCGAGCACCGCTCCCACGATTGCGCCGACAATGTCCCCAAGCAGGCTGTGCCCGCTCGGATCCATGTACTTGAGTGGATCATTCCAGGCATAAGCGTAAGGGTTGATCGCCTGACTGGAGCCCAGCGTCTGGATGACGGTGTCGGCAGATAGGAACCTGCCCAGCGTCGGATCATAGACCCGCCCATTCATGTGCACGAGGCCCACCGAGTCGAGCATCTCGTGCCCTGTGAACCCTTGGCGCGTGGTATTCGAGAACGTCGTGTAGTCCGCCGTGGTCGGCACGCCCTGCCAATTGCTGCCACGGCGCGCGCCGAATGGGCCAAAGCTCTCGCGGGCCAGCACACCGCCGCCGGCATCCAGCACCAGATCAGCGCTTCCGAGATGGTCCGAGGTCGCGTAGAAGGTACTGCTTGTTCCGTCGCTGCGACGGATGTAGATCGCGGAACTCGATCCGGCAGGAATCAAATGCCGAAATTCGACCGGCCCTCCGCCGCTACGGCTGACCGTTTGCAACAGTCCGCCGATGTAATGCGTGGTCTCGATATTTCCGCCGTAGTTGGCATCCTGCCGCCAGCGCTGATGATCGGAGTTGTACGAGAACGCCGTTGAATTCCCGTTGTAGTTGATCATCGTGGGCAGATTGTAGGAGCTTGAGGTAATCGAGCCTCCCGCCCGACTTTTCATGTTCCCGTTGTTGTCATACGAGATCGCCCAGCTGCCTGCGGCGGTCACCGCGTGCGGATGCAGCGAGTCTCCGTAGGTGTAGGTGCCGACGTCGCTTTTGCTCGTGATATTTCCCGCTTGATCATAGCGGACCGTGAGCGTGGTCGTGCCAT
>JAFEGC010000601.1 GCA_018240265.1 Pseudomonadota bacterium
ACGTCGTCATTCGACGCCAGATTGGGTCAACAAGTGACAAAAATTGTCGCTTGGTGCATGCAGCTCAAACGGCCGGTCCCATTGCCTCGTGATAATCCTCTTCGGCATTGATTTGCCAGATCGCGGACTTGTCCTGGCTGCCTTGGGCGATCGCGCTCACCGCGACATTCGCGGCCAACATGGAGTGGTCCTGATTGTTGTAGCGATGCATACCATTGCGGCCGGCCGGAAACAGGTTGCTGAACCGGTCGAGGTAGTCGCGCAACCGACCGAAGTGCCGGTATTCGCCGAAGTATGCGGGGTAGGCCTTGGATACGCGGATCAGCGTGCCGTCGAGCACATCGCGCCGGTCGATCATGCTGATCTGTTCGAGTTCGCGTGCCGCGAACGCAAGGAACGCGCCATCGGCCATGGACCATAGCTCGTCGCCCTCGCGACAGAAATATTCGAGCCCGAGCCAGATGGTGCTCGGATCGGCGACCATGGCTGGGCTCCAGTTGTTGAACACCTGCAAGCGCCCGATTTTCACATCGGGCTCCTGGATGTAAATCCAGTTGTCCGGTGGCATTCCGTTGCCGGCGATGCGGGCGCGAGCATCGGGCGCAAAGCGCATGCGCTTCAGCAACAGCCCTGCGGTCATGAAGTCGCGGTACGGAAGCTGGCTCGCGATGCGCTGCGTATCCGTGTCCTCCGGCCCAAGGAACGCCACCAGTTCACGCACCGGGAGCGTCGAGATGAAATAGTCGCACGGCACGCGTCGAACCCCTCCTTCCGCATCCCGTACCTGCACCGCACGCACCTGATGGCCCTCGCACTCCAGACCTATGACCCGATGCGACAGGTGTACCTCGCCGCCGCGAGCCCGAACGCGCCGCGCCACGGCCTCCCACATTTGGCCGGGGCCGAAGGTGGGATAGAGAAAGTGTTCGATCAGGCTGGTCTCGATGCGCTTCTGAGCCGGATCCGCTCCGGTATGGAAGCGGCTGGAGATGGCGTTGGCGATGGCCTTGCTTATGGACAGTCCCTTGATGCGCTGCGCGCCCCATTCAGCCGAGATTTCCCGGCAGGGCACGCCCCACACTTTTTCGGTGTAGTCCTTGAAGAAGGTGCGATACAGGCGCTCTCCGAAGCGGTTGACCAGGAAATCCTCCAACGTGTGCTCGGGCGTGCGAGTCCGGAGTTTCGCCTGCCCGTAGCTCGCCCCGATGCGCAACGCCTCCAGCAGGCCCAGATTGTGGAGCGTCGCGCCATTGAGCTTGAGCGGGTAGTCGAAGAAGCGGCGTCCATAGAAGATGCGTGACAGCCGTTCGCGCACCAGCATCACGCCATCCGGCGCCCTGCTGGTCTCCTCGGGCGCGAAACTGCGCTGCTGCTGTTGGTAGGTAAGAGACAGCGGTGCTTGGGTCTCGGGCGCGTGTACCGGCAGGATGTCCTGCCACCACTTCATCACCCAGTCCGATTTGGAAAAGAAGCGATGCCCGCCCAGGTCCAGGCGATTGCCGCGGTAATTCACTGTCTTGGAAAGACCGCCCACCTGTTCGTCGGCCTCGAACACCAAAGGTCGAACGTTGGAACGTCGCAGCAGCTCGTATGCTGCGGTGAGGCCCGCGGGACCTGCGCCCGCGATCACGGCGCTGCGCGTGTCGTCAGCCACCCGGCGTCGATCCTCGTGCGGCGCGCACTACATCGCAGTCGTACAAGTTCCAATTGCTCCAGATGCCCCGACCCACATGCCGATGCGCATTGAAGCCGACATTCTGGGGCGCTATCAAAAACCCCAACAAAGGGTCGGCGCAGATGTTCATCAATATGGCTGCGGTCAGCGGATGCGCGCCCGGTGGATGATAGGAACTTCGATCTTTGGCATATGCAGAAAGCGCCGAAAAGATTTTCCAGTTGGGGTCCAACAGCGGCGCAAGCACCTCCGAGCGCCGCCGCACCTCGAGCGCGGTTGCGCGCGCGAACACGACGCCGGAGGATTGCGCTTCGGTCAGATAGCTGATCCGCTGCAACACGAACCAGATGAACAGGCTGGCCGCATTCTGGTTGGCGATGACGACGCTCTTGTTTTCCGGAATGAGTCGCTGCCAATCGGCAAACTCGCCCGGACGATAAACGTCGGAAAGAGACGTGATTTGTCGAAAGGTGCTGGGAAGCAACAATACCAATGCAATCACCAAAGCGGCTGCAGTGGCCATCAAGCCCGCATGACCTCGTCCAGCGATCCACCACCACCCGACGCAGGCCAGCATCAACACCAGCCCCTGTTGGGTCAACAGACGCCGGGTCATCTCAATTGCAGGCGAATCGTGCCCCGTCTCGAGCGGCGCTCGTGATGCGGTACCCGCTTTGACGATGAGCCATGCCACGGCGATGGCGATGGCTACGGCTGCCAGCCATCGCAGTGCACGCGCCATGCGCTCCGTCACCAGATCGCGTACGGTCCACATGACGGCAGCCAATGTTCCCAATTCCAGCGGTGCAGCCGAAGGAAATGCCCAGACCAACGCCGCGAGTGCGGCGCATGGCGGCCCGACGCGCGGCTCACGCCACAGGGTCATGGCCGTGGCCGGCAGCAGCAGCACGGCCATCAGCAAGGTTACCCACACGAATCTCCACGGTTGAGACTGCACCAGAATGGCAACCGGGCCGACCACACAGCCGATCGCGGCAACCGCGAGCCCGGTAACCCCCACCAACATTGCCGCCAGGCTCAGCCGTCGGATGCGCTCATCCGGCACCGCGAGCACCGTGAGCAGGAGCGCGACAAATGGCTTTGCATTGACCTTCCAGTCCGTGGCCGTCCACAAATCGAGCAGCAGATATTGCGAACGTTCGCGCACCATGTACAGCCAATCAGGATCGAGCAGCGGCACCCATTGCGCGATGCGCGGATTGGCCACGGCTGCGGCCGCCAGTGCCAGCGCGCCGATCACGCCCAGTCCCGCGGTGGCCGTGCACAGGCGCATCGGCAACCGCAGGCAGACCAGCATCAGCAATCCCGGCAGCGCCATGATGGGGTGGAAAAACAAAGCTACGGCGATCACCGCGGCGGCGGTCAGCGGTCGCGAGCGCAAGCATAGCGCCAGCGCGATGACTACCAACGCCTCGGCGGCGGTGCGTGCGGTCAAGAATGGCTCGGCGTAGCGGATCACGTTGAATGCGCCAAAGTCGCCGGGGATGATCACCAGCAGAACGATGGCCAGCCAAGCGCGGCTCGCATCGGTCAGCCGGCGCATCAAAAACCACGCGCCTATCAGAAACGCCGTCGAGAACAGCAGCATCAGCACCAGTGCCGCCTGCTCCAGGCCGAGCAGGCGAATCGCCTGCGCGTAGAAGGGTGAGAATACGGAGAAGCGGTCCTGCGAGGAATTCAGCAGGAACAGGTCGAGGTTCAGCGCCGGATGAATCCTTGCCAGCGCCTGGAAAGCGTACAGCTGTGCATCGTATCCCAGCCCCTGGTAGCGATGCGTCGCACTCCAGCACACCAGGATGAACAGGCAATAAGTGAGGCCGCGCCCCGGCGCCGATGCGCGCGTGAGGGTCGAGGCATGCGTGTCGGGCCGTATGCGCCGGTCCGTCATCCGATTCAGCAAGTTCTCGTTCCACGGCGATGCAAGGCATCGCCCACGGGTCCAGGATGAGTATTATGTCTGGTTGCGGCCGAAAGATGTGTGATCAGATACGACCTCCTGGGGCCAGTCTTCAATCAACGAACCATTCTCGCGTGACGCCACTGCTTTCCATTGTCACGGTCTCGCTGAACGCAGCCGACACCATCGTTGACACGTTGGCCTCGGTGGCTGGGCAACGCGGTGGTGTCGAGCTGGAGCATGTCTGCGTCGATGGCGGTTCGCGAGATGACACGCGTGCCCTGATCGATGCGATGGCCGCACGTCACGCCCACCTGCGCCGGGTATTTGAGCCGGATCATGGCATCTACGATGCCATGAACAAGGGGTTCGCCGCCTGCCGCGGCGAGTATGTGCTGTACCTCAATGCCGACGATTTCCTGTTCGCGCCCGATACGCTGAGCCAGGCGCTCGCGGGGTTGACCCGCGGCGCGCCCGACAATCCCGACCTGATCGTCGGCGATGTGGTGATGGGCGAGCCCGGCCGGTGCGGCTGGTGGCGAGATCGACGTGTGCCGCGCCTGCTCGCCCGGTGGCCCGGGTGCGGTCTGTTTCCCATCCACCAGGGACGCATCGTGCGACGCGCGCTGATCGAATGCGTGGGTGGATTCGATGCGCGGTCGCGTCTGGCTGCCGATGTCATTCAGTTCTACGACATGGAGCGCGCGCGGCCCCTGTCCATACGCGTGATTGCCTCGCCCATCGCCTTCATGCGCGGCGGCGGTGCCGCCAATGGCAGCCCGGGCGCCATGTGGCTGGGCACGCGCGAGATCTTCGCGCACCTCGGACGCACGCACGGCGCGGCGCGTGCCGGCGCCATGACGATGGTGAAGACCCTGCAGTCCCTGTCCGAGGTGCGCTTTGGCCGCTGCCCGGGTTCGCGCTGGTTCGCCGCATGATGCTCGCGCGCTGGTCCGGTTGGATTCGCAATCACGCGGGGTCGGCCGGTTGGTTGGCGCTGGAGCAGGGCGCCCATCCTCTGCTGCAACTCGTCCTGACCCCGGTATTGCTCCGGTCGCTGGGTCGCGAGCCCTTCGCCGTGTGGGTGCTTGGCATCACGCTCATCGGGCTGAGCCAGCTGGTTTCCGCGGGTGCGGGGTTCGCCACCATCAAGCACGTATCGGCCGATCTCGGTGCCGCGCGGCCGGCCGATGCCCGGCAAATCGTGCGGACGGCCCTGACGTTGCCCCTCGTTGGCGGATCCCTGGCCGCTGGACTTGCGGTGTTGTTCGCGCCATTCCTTGCCCGTGTTTTCGCATCCATGGGCTCCGCCGCCGAACTGGTGCCGGTACTCACCGGGTGCGGCGCCGGCATGCTGATCAACGAGATCGATGCGGTGTGCGCCAGCGCCTTGCGCGGTGCGCAGCGTTTTGACCTCGCGGCCCGCGCGGAGAGCGGCTGCCGCGTGCTGATGGCCGGCGCTATCGCTGCGCTTGCGGTGCTGGGTACGGGCGTAACGAGCCTGTTCCTCACCTGGCTCGCGCTGATGGCGGTGAAGGCGGTGGTGAAGGCTGTGACCGTTGCGCGTCTGTTCGGCAGTCCCATGGTGTTGCTGCCCTCGTTCCATCGCGAGCCCCTGCGGCGTCTGTTGCGCTTCGGTATGTGGCAGTGGTTACAGGCCGTGGGCACCACGGTGTTCAACACCGCCGATCAACTGCTGGTGGGAAGCCTGCTGGGCGCGACCGCGCTGACCCGCTACAGCGTCTGCCTGCAGATCGCCCAGTATGTGCACCTCGTGCCCAGCGTATTGTTACAGGTGATCTTTCCTCGCCTCAGCGCACGCGGCGCGGCGGTCGGGGCGGCGCGCGGCAATGAGATCCTGCGCGCCGCGACGGCGCTGGCGCTGGGGATCGCGTTGTTGCTCGGAGCCGGCGTCGCGCTGCTGGCGGCGCCCCTCCTCGGCCTGTGGGTGGGGCCGGCGTTTGCCGCGGAGAACACCGGCCTGCTGCGCCTGCTGGTGGCCGCGCACGTGGTGCTGGGGGCGAACATCGGCGGCTATTACGTGCTGTTGGCCACCGGGCGCGCGGCACGCACGGCGCTGGTGCTGCTCGGAGCCGGCGTGGCGCAGATGGGTACGATGCTGCTGGTGGCGCCGTTCGGACTGATGGCAGTGGCCGCCAGCCGCTTCACCTTTTCGCTGTTGACGGCGACGCTTGCCCGGCTGGCGCGGTATCGTGCATGAGTAGCGAATCGACCCATCATCCTGCGCAAGGTCGGCCGAAGCTGCAGCATGCTGCCGCTCAGCCGCGCGTGAACAGGAAGTCAGCCTGGATGGGTCGCGAGGACTTGCCGTAGGAGAGATTGGCCACGCAGCTCAGGCAAAAGCCGCGCGATCCCAGGTATTGCACGATGTCTCCAGCCAGCGCCTGGCCCGTGTACAGCTCGATGAACGAGGTCTCCACGTACACACAGGCGAACCGTTCCAGCAACTCTTCACTGCCGCGCAAGGCCGGCAACTCGGATCCCTGCACATCGAGCTTGAGCAGCGCGCGGCCGGCGATGTCGGCGCGGGTCAACCGGTCGGCCAGCCGCACCACCGTGACCGATTGCCGGCGCGCTTCCTGTGTGAAGGGGAAGTGATATTGTTGAGCCTGCCCGATGGGCAGAAGCGAGGATGAAACATCCCAGCGCGAAACATACATCTGCCCAAGACCGGCCTGCTCGCCCACCGCCGCTTCGAACAGTGTGGCACGTGCATCGTGGGCGAAAACGCGGCGCCAGGTGCTCGCCGGTCCCGGCAGCGGCTCGAAGCTGACAATCCGCGCCGCCGGGAACAAGCGGCGCGCGCACAGCGCGAACTGTCCGCGATTGGCGCCCAGATCGACCACGGTGTCGAAAGCCAGACCCTCGAGGATGGCATCGTGCTCGGTGGAAGCTGCGACGCGGGTGCGTAGCAAGGCGCTGCGATACTCGCCGATCCACAATACGCGCAGGATTTTCGTGAGGATGTTCAAGTCGGGGTGCGGGTTCGCATCGGCGCTCGCCGCGATTATTGCAGATCGACCGGCAGGCACGACACTGGCTTAAGATAAGGGTTTTGGATTCCGGACACGCCTTGAGCACGTTCGAGCGTCAATTGCCGCTGCTGTCGACCCTGGCCTGCGTGTGGTGCCTCGGGTTCTTCTACCTGCTGGATCGTGTGCTGTTCGCCAGCAGCCATTTCTCCCCCATCTTCCAGTTCCTGCTCACCGTCTACGATACGCAGACCGCCTGGGCGGCGGTGGCGGTGTGCATGCTGGCGCTGCTTTGGCGGCGGCCCGCACCGGCCGATCGGGTGGTGCATCTGTTCGCACGGCATCCTGCGATGGTCAGTGCTGCCTGGATCTTGCCGCTGGCCTTGGCCGCAGTGTTCGTGTATCGCGCCTATCCGCTGTGCATGGACGAATACGCCGCGGTGTTCCAGGCCCGGGTTTTCGCGGCGGGGCAGTTGACCGCGCGGCTGCCGACGGGGTTGCTCGACTGGTTCGTGCTGCCCGGTTTCAACGGGGCGTTTCTGGTGGCTTCGCCCGTCACCGGTCAAGTCATCGAAGGCTACTGGCCCGGCTTTTCGCTCCTGCTCGCGCCGTTCCAGTGGCTGGGCGTGCCCTGGCTTTGCAATCCGGTGATCAGTGCAGTTGCGCTCTGGCTCATGGTGCGCATCACGGTCGAGCTCAGCGGCGATCGTCTCGCGGGCGGCTGGGCCCTGCTGTTCGCGATCGGTTCGGGGGCGTTCTTCGTCGATGGCATTTCCTTTTATTCCATGCAGGCGCACATGACGGCCAACCTGCTGTTCGCCTGGTTGCTGTTCTCACCGACCCCGGCACGTGCGCTGGCGGCGGGCCTGGTCGGTTCGATCGCCCTGGTGTTACACAATCCCTTTCCGCATGCGCTGTTCGCGACGCCGTGGCTACTGGGGATGCTCGCCGATCCGGTGCAGCGCCGGCGCTTGGCCTGGGTGGTGTTGGGCTATCTGCCCGTGGTGCTCGTGGTGGGAGGCGGCTGGCTGTGGCTGCGCACCGGTCTTTCGCAGGCCGCGCACCCGGGTGCCTCGGCGGAGTCGTTGGTGCAGGGCGTGTTCGGATGGCCAACCGCGGACATTCTGAACATGCGCAGTGCGGCGCTGGCCAAGCTGTGGGTCTGGGCGGTGCCAGGCTTGCCGGTGTTCGCGGCCCTGGGCGCGAGGCGCCATTGGGCCGACCGGCGTGTGCGTCTGTTCGTCGCTTCCGCGATCCTGACTTTCGCGGCCTACCTGTTCGTGTCCATGGACCAGGGTCACGGTTGGGGCTATCGGTACTTTCATTCGGCCTGGGGAGTCCTGCCCATCCTTGCCGGCTGCGCGCTTGCGCGGCGCAAGTCCGGGACGCCCAGCTGGGCCGCGTTCGCCGGTACGGTTGCATTGCTCAGCCTGCTGCTGATCGTCCCGCTGCAATTGCATCAGATCGACGGCTTCATGGTCCGGCACCTGCAACAGCTGCCCGCGCCCCGTCGTCCCGGCAACAACGTGTATTTCATCGACTGGCGTGACGGTTTCTATTCGGCGGACATGGTGCAGTTCGATCCGCTGCTGCGCGATGCGGATTTGCTGCTGGCGCGGCGCGGCGATGCGCTCGATGCGGCGTTGATTCGACGCAACTGGCCGCAGGCGCGGCGTATCGCTGCCGGCTACTGGGGCGAGCAGTGGTACCTGGGCCCGCGCGACCTGCGAGTGCCCTCGGCGGCAGCCGCTGGTGCGGCGGCATTGCAGGTGAGTCCACCGTGACCGGTGACGCGGCGCTTCAGGGCGGCGGGATGGCGAGATAGGCCAGACGCTTGATCTCGCGCCGGCCTCGCGTCACCGTGTCCAGGATCAGGCCGGTGATGAAACTCAGGGCCGACAGCATCACCAGTCCAGTCGACAGGATTGCGGTGGGCATTCGCGGCACTAGACCGGTTTGAATGAATGTGATGATTAGCGGCGTGCCAAGCCCCAGGGCGGCGATGCCCAGTATTGCCGACAGCCAGCTAAAGAAGCGAAATGGCCGTTCGTTCTTGTACAGCACGACAATGAGCTGAAAGATGCGCCAGCCGTCGCGCCAGGTTGATAGCTTGCTGCTCGATCCTTTCACCCGCCCTACGTAGGGTGTGGGTACTTCGGCCACCGGTAAGCGCAGTTCCAGCGCATGCACGGTGAGTTCGGTTTCGATTTCGAATCCGCCAGAGAGCGAGGGGAAGGACTTCACGAAGCGGCGCGAGAACACGCGGTAGCCCGAGAGCACGTCGGAGAATTGCTTGCCAAAAAAATGCGCCACGGCACCCGACAGCAGGCGGTTACCGGTGCGATGGCCGGGCCGGTACGCGTCCTGTGCGGAAGCGATGCGTGCGCCCACCACCATGTCGAGCTTGTCTTGTATGAGTTGTCGCACCATGGCGGGTGCTACGGCCGCAGCATAGGTGGCATCACCGTCCACCATCACGTAGACATCGGCTTCCACATCCGCAAACATGCGCCGCGTCACATTGCCTTTGCCCTGCAGATTTTCCCGTCGCACGATGGCGTGTGCTGCAGTCGCGGCCGCCACCGTTTCATCGGTGGAATTGTTGTCGTATACATAGATGTGAGCGTTGGGCAGCGCCGCACGGAAATCGCTGATTACCCGTCCCACCGACGCCTGCTCGTTGAAACAGGGAATTAGCACGGCGATTCTTGGAGCGGACCCAGCGTTCATGGATTACTCTATCCCCAATTTCTTGACCCGATACCGCAACGCCCGAAACGACATCCCCAGCACCTTCGCCGCTGCGGTCTTGTTGTAACGCGTCTGCTCCAGCGCCTTGATGATGGCGGCGCGCTCGATCTCCTCCAGATGATCGCCGAGCACGGGCGCGGCTGGCGCGTTGGCGGCCGGGGCGGCGGTCGTGGAACTGCGCAGCTGAATATCGCCCGCGCGCACCACGCCGTCCGCGCACAGGGTGATGGCGCGTTCCAGCACGTTTTCCAGTTCGCGCACGTTGCCGGGGAAGTTGTAGGACGCGAGCAGCGCGAGCGCGTCGGGCGCGAGGCTCGGCTGTTCGATTTTCATGCGCCGCGCCAGCCGTCGCAGGATGGCATCGGCCAGTTCCTGCACATCGCCCAGGCGTTCGCGCAGGGCGGGGACGCGCAGCTCGATGACGTTGATGCGGTAGTACAGATCCTCGCGGAACTTGCCTTCGGCCACCAGCTGCGCCAGATCCTTGTGGGTGGCGGACAGGAGCCGCACGTCCACCGGCGTCTCGCGTTGCTCGCCCACCGGGCGCACCGCCTTTTCCTGGATCACCCGCAGGAGTTTTACCTGCATGTGCAGCGGCAGGTCGGCCACCTCGTCGAGAAACAGCGTGCCGCCCTCGGCGGACTGGATCAGACCCTGCTTGTCGGCCACCGCGCCGGTAAAGCTCCCGCGCTTGTGTCCGAACAGCTCGCTTTCCATCAGTTCGTTGGGGATGGCGCCGCAGTTCACGGGCACGAACGGGCCTTCGCGGCGCGGGCCGGATTCGTGGATGAGCTTGGCCACCAGTTCCTTGCCCGTGCCCGATTCGCCGCAGATGTGCACCGGCGCCTGGCTGCGCGCCACGCGCGCGATCATGTCGCGCAGCGCATGCATGGGCTGCGAGTCGCCGAGCAATCGCGGCCCGAATACGGCCGTATCGCCTTCGCTGTCGCCCGCGAGCTTCAAGGCCGAGGCCACCAGCTTGCGCAGGCGGTTGAGGTCGAGGGGCTTGGAGACGAAATCGAAGGCTCCCACTTTGAGCGCGCGCACGGCTGTTTCGACATTGCCGTGTGCGGTGATGACCGCCACCGGCAGATTGGGTATGTGTTGCTGAATCCATTGCACCAGATCCAGGCCGTCGCCGTCGGGCAGGCGCATGTCGGTGAGGCACAGATCGAAGCGTTCGGCCTTGAGCAGACGCTGGGCGGAGGCGACGTCACCGGCTGCGGTGGGATTGGTGTCCATGCGCTTCAAGGTGATGGACAGCAGTTCGCACAGGTCCGGCTCGTCGTCGACGATCAGCACGCTGGATTTCGTCACGCGGAGGCCCTCATCGGGGCGAGATTATGACCACGAAGCGGTTGAATTGCATTCATACCCGCTCACCCGAGGTTTCCCAGCGCTTCGGATCGCTGAACACGATCCGGAACGTACTGCCGCCGCCGATGCGCGGTGCGTACAGCAGCACCGCGCGGTTGAGCTGGCACAGTTCGCGCGAAATGAACAACCCCAAGCCCGTGCCGCCTTTGCCGGCAGTGAAAAACGGCTCGAAAATGCGTTCGGCGTACTTGGGATCGATGCCCGGTCCACGGTCGCTCACCTCCAGGTAGGGTCGTCCGCTGGGCATGAGTCGCCCCACGGCGATTTCCACGGCGGCGGCGGTGCTGGCGCCGGCGGCGGGCGCGCCGGCGCTGGCAGCGGGCGCGTACTTCAACGCGTTGTCGCACAGATTCCATACCACCTGGTGCAGGTGGCCGGGATCGATGCGCACTTCCAGGTCCTGGGCCGTGATGCGTACGGCGAGCCGCGAGAGCGGCACCTGCATGGTCTCGGCGAACTCGGTGATGAAATCGTCCAGCCAATCTTCCAGGCTCAGTCGTTCGAAGCGCGTGGCCTCGCGCCGCGACAGCTGCAGCACGTTGTTGATGATGGAACTGACGCGCTCGGCGTTGGTGCGGATGATGTCGGTCAGCCGCCGCTCCTCGATACCGATCAGCGGGCTCTCGGCCAGCAACTGACCGGCGTGGCTCATGGCGCCCACCGGATTGCGGATCTCGTGGGCGATGCTGGCCGACAGCCGGCCGAGCGCCGCCAGTTTGCTCTGCTGCACGCGTTCGGCCATGACGCTGGTGTCCTCGAGGAACACCAGCGTGGGCGCCGGCGTGCGCTGGCCCAGCCGCGCGAAATGCGGCTGGATCATGCGCGCACCATCGCCGGCGACGAAGGGGGCAGCATTGGCGTTCGGCTGCTCCTCCTGGCGCCAGGTCGCCAGCGAATACAGCAGGAGCGGCGAGACCTCCCCGAGCAGCGCTCCGGGTTTCGCCTTTTCCCCGCCCAGGATTTGGGCTGCGGATTCGTTGATCAGCCGGATCTGGTCGTCCGTGTCCACCACCAGCAGGCTTTCGCGCAGGTGCTGCACGATGTACTGCGATAGTTCGGCCAGATTCGCAAGATCGATGTCCTTCTGCCGGACCAGCGCCTCGCTTTCGCGCATGCGGCTGGCCAGGGTGCTGGCGGTGATGGCGACGATGAGCAGCACCGCACCCAGGAGCCCGGCCGTGGCGTAGGAGGCGATGTCGGTGCGGCCGGTGAGTTGCAGCCAGATGGTGTGGGTCAGCACGATCAGCGCCGTCACTGCGGCGAAGAACAGCGCGAAACGCGGCGCGATGAGCAGCGAGCCTGCGCCCACCGGCACCAGTAACAACAGGCCGAAGCCGCTGGCCACGCCGCCGCAGGCGTGCAGGATCAACATCAGCAGCAGCACGTCGAGACCGATCTGCAGCGCCGCCTGCAGATGAGCAGACCCCATGCGGCGCTTGACCACCAGCACGCTGATGCAGCCGAACATCAGGTAGACCGCTGCGGCGGTGAAAAATGCGCTGGGCGATTCCACGCCGATGGTGCGGGCTCCGCCCAGCCGGTACACGCCGATCAGCACCAGCGGTACCAGCACCCGGTACAGGTTGAGCACGCCGAGCACGCGCCAGGTCAGGGCGGGCGAAATCCTGGGTCCGGCATCCGTGGCGGGAATCAATCGAGCTCCTGGTCGGGGCAATGGCTTTGCGCAACCCCGAAGCTTAATTCAGAATATCGCGTCGTATGAAATCTTAAGTCGCGCTAAGGATGCTTCATGAATCTGCACGAGTACCAGTCCAAGCAGCTCTTTGCCCGGTATGCCATTCCGGTTCCGGCAGGCAAGGTGGCCGCTTCCGCTGACCAGGCGGTGGCGGCGGCGAATGAACTGGGAGGCTCCTTGTGGGTGGTCAAGGCCCAGGTGCACGCCGGTGGCCGCGGCAAGGCGGGCGGGGTCAAACTGGCGAAGGACTTGGACGCGGTCCGTTCCGCCGCCACCGCCATGCTGGGCAGCACACTGGTGACCCATCAGACCGGTCCCGCGGGCCTGCCAGTGCACCAGGTATACGTGGAAACCGGCTCGAAAATCGAGCGCGAGATCTACTTGAGTCTGGTACTCAACCGTGAAGCCGGCCGCCTGGCCTTCGTCGCCTCGGCCGCGGGCGGCATGGACATCGAGGAAGTCGCCGAGCATTCGCCGGAGAAAATCCTGCGCCTGAACATCCATCCGGCAGCGGGACTTCAGGATTATCAATGCCGGCAGCTGGCCTTCGGGCTGGGGTTGAAGGGCGACCAGATCGCGCAGTTCGGCCGCATCGCGCACGCCCTGTACAAGCTGTACCTGGAACAGGACGCGAGCCTGGTGGAAATCAACCCGCTGATCCTCACCGGGGATGGCCGACTGGTGGCGCTGGATGCCAAGATCAACATCGAGGACAACGCGCTGTTCCGGCACAAGGATCTGGCCGTCTGGCGCGATCCGTCACAGGAGGATGCGATGGAGCGCAAGGCCGCCGAGCATGAGCTCAACTATGTCTCGCTCGACGGCAACATCGCCTGCATGGTCAACGGCGCCGGCCTTGCCATGGCTACCATGGACCTGATCCAGCTGCACGGCGGCAAGCCGGCGAATTTCCTCGACGTGGGGGGTGGCGCCACCAAGGAGCGCGTCGCGGAGGCCTTCAAGCTGATTCTTTCCAATCCCAACGTCACTGCGATCCTGATCAACATCTTCGGCGGCATCGTCCGCTGCGACATGATTGCCGAGGGTATCGTCGCCGCGGTCAAGGAAGTGGGCGTGAACATCCCGGTGGTGGTGCGACTCGAGGGCACCAACGCGCCGGCCGCACGCGATCTGCTGGCGGGCAGCCGGCTTGCCATCACGGCGGCCACGGATCTGACGGATGCCGCCACCAAGGCGGTAAAGCTGGCGGGAGAGGGTAAATGAGCATTCTGGTCGACAAGAACACCAAGGTCATCTGCCAGGGTTTCACCGGCAAGCAGGGCACATTCCATTCCGAGCAGTGCATCGCCTACGGCACGAAGGTGGTCGGCGGCGTGACGCCGGGGCGCGGTGGCGAGAAGCACCTGGGCCAGCCAGTGTTCGATACCGCGGCCGATGCGGTGAAGAAAACCGGCGCCACGGTCAGCATGATCTACGTGCCGGCGCCGTTCGCGGCGGACGCCATCCTGGAAGCCGCCGATGCCGGCGTAGAACTCGTGGTGTGCATCACCGAGGGCATTCCGGTGAACGACATGGTGAAAGTCAGGGCTGCGCTGGCGGGTCGTGCGGTGCGCCTCATCGGTCCCAATTGTCCGGGCATCATCACGCCCGGCGCTTGCAAGATCGGCATCATGCCGGGCTTCATTCACAAGAAGGGCCGCGTCGGCATCGTCTCGCGCTCGGGCACACTTACCTACGAGGCCGTGTTCCAAACCACCAATGCGGGGCTGGGGCAGAGCACCTGCGTGGGCATCGGCGGCGATCCGGTGCGCGGCATGAACTTCGTCGACGTGCTGGAGCTGTTCGAACGCGATCCGCAGACCGAGGGCATCGTCATGGTGGGCGAGATCGGCGGGAGCGATGAGGAAGCGGCGGCGGCTTATATCAAGAAGCACGTGAGCAAGCCCGTGGTCGCCTATATTGCCGGCGTGGCGGCCCCTCCGGGCAAGCGCATGGGCCATGCCGGCGCCATCGTCGCCGGCGGCAAGGGCACCGCCGCGGCAAAATTCGAGGCGCTGGAAGCGGCCGGCATCACCACGGTGCGCAGCCCGGCGGAGCTGGGGTCGGCCATCGCGCGGCGCCTGTCCAGGGGTTCGGCCAGGCGCTCTGCAAAGAAGAAGGTCAGCGCCGCGGGCGGGTCCCGATCGGCGCCCAAGGCCCGCGCCGCCGCTAGGACCTCGGCCAAGCGCGCCAAGCCGCGACGTGCCGCGCGCCGGGCGAAATAGGAGGCCTGATTGAGCGCTCGCAAGGAGCTGCGCGGCGTCATGGCGCAGCTCAACCTGGGTGTCGGTGATGTCGACGGCAACACCACGCGCATCATCGAGGCGGCCGAGTCCGCACGCGCGAAGCACAAGGCGCACTTCGTGCTGCTGCCCGAGCTCGCGGTGTGCGGCTATCCGCCCGAGGATCTGCTGTTCCACGCCGGCATGCGTACCCAGGTGTCGCGTTCGCTGGAGCGCCTCAAGCGCGAGGTGCGCGGCATCACGCTGGTGGTGGGCTACCCGGAGTATTCCGGCTCGGCCATCTACAATTCCGCGGCGGTGATCCGCGACGGCGAACTCATCGGCAATCATCGCAAGGCCTGTCTGCCCAACTACCGCGTGTTCGACGAAAAGCGCTATTTCACGCCGGGCACGGACGCCACCGTAGTCGACATCGCCGGCATCAAGGTCGGCATCCTGGTGTGCGAGGACGTGTGGGAAAAGGAGCCGGCCATGCAGGCGCGCGCCGCCGGCGCGCAGCTCCTGGCGGTCATCAACGCCTCGCCCTACGAGCTCAACAAGCAGCAGCAGCGCGAGCTGAACGTGGTACGCGAGCGCGTGCGCGAAGCGCGGTTGCCGGTGATCTTCTGCAATCTCATCGGCGGCCAGGACGAACTGGTGTTCGACGGTAATTCCTTCGTCATGGATGCAGGCTCGACGGTGATGCAACGCGCCCCGGCCTTCGCAGAAGGGCTGTTCGTGACGGACTTCCGCGTCGATGCGAACGGCGTGCAGCCGGTGCAGGGCACGGTGGTTCCCCATCTGTCGGAGGAGGAGAGCGTCTACTCGGCGCTGGTGCTCGGCACGCGCGATTACGTCGACAAGCATCGCTTCCCCGGGGTGGTGATGGGGCTGTCGGGCGGCATCGATTCCGCGCTCACGCTATGCATCGCCGTGGACGCTCTGGGCAGGAAGCGCGTGCACTCGGTTTCCATGCCCTCGCGTTACACCTCGCAGATGAGCCGTGAGGATGCCGTCAGGCAGGCCAAGATCCTGGGCGTCAAGCACAGCGAGATTTCCATCGAGGGCATGTTCGAGGCGGTGCTGCTCGCGCTCAAGGACGAATTCGCGGGCTACAAGCCGGATACGGCCGAGGAGAACATCCAGGCGCGGTGCCGGGGGCTACTGCTCATGGGCATTTCCAACAAGACCGGCCGGATGCTGCTCACCACCGGCAACAAGAGCGAGATGGCAGTGGGATTCGCCACGTTGTATGGCGACATGGCCGGCGGATTCGCGCCCATCAAGGACTGCAGCAAGATGTTGGTGTATCGTCTGGCGCGCTGGCGCAATGCGCGCGGGGTTGCCATCCCGGAACGCGTCATCGAGCGGCCGCCCTCGGCGGAGCTGCGCCCCGATCAGAAGGACACCGACAGCCTGCCGCCCTACGAGATCATGGACCCCATCCTCGAAGCGTTCATCGAGGAGGACCTGTCGGTGGATCAGATTTGCGCGCGCGGCTTCGATCGCGCGGTCGTGGGTCGGGTGCTCGACATGGTCAAGCACAACGAGTACAAGCGGCGGCAGGCGCCGCCGGGCGTGCGCGTCTCGAGGCGGGCGTTTGGCCGCGACTGGCGATATCCGATCACCAGCGGGTACAAGACGCGCTGAGCTTTGTCGTCTTGCACCATGCGGTGCTTAGAAAATCGCCCACCAATGCCGTTTCCTCTCGATGGCCTTCAAATCGCCCGGATAATTTTCCTTGTAGACGCGCTCGGCGTTGGCGGCCAGGTCGTCCATTTTCAGCGCTCGGTAGGCCTGGACCAGGATGGCCATGCAGGGTTCGATCGCCGGTGAGCCGTCGTAGTTCTCGATGGCGTACTTGGCGCGGTTCATCGCCCCCACATAGGCGCCGCGGCGCATGTAGTACTGTGCCACATGCAGTTCGAAGTTGGCCAGGCGATTACGCAGGTAGATCATGCGCTGGCGCGCATCGTTCACGTACTCGCTGCGCGGATAGCGCTTGATCAGCGCGGTGAAGGACTCGAACGATTTAACTGAATCGACCGGGGTGCGCTCCGACAGGTCCACGTGGAAGTAGCGCTCGATGAAGTTCGGCTGGCGTTCGAAGTACACCAGGCCCTTCATGTACATGGCGTAGTCGACGCGCGGACTGGCGGGATTTTCGCGGATGAACGTATCCGCCGCGTCGACCGCCTGGTCCACGGAGTGCGTCTTGTAGTAGGCGTAGATCAAGTCGAGCCGCGCCTGGCGCGCCTGATCGCTGAACGGGAACCGCGACTGCAGCGCTTCCAGGGTCTTGATGGCTTCGGCGAAACTCTGGTTCTTGAGGCCATCGCTCGCCCGCTTGTACAGGATGTCGGGGCCGGACTTGGCGTCTGTCGTGTCGGCCCGGTGCGAACGGCAGCCCGCGGCAAGCCCCAGCACCAGAACGCTGGCCAGCAGCAGGCGGCTTACGCGATCCAGATTACCCAGTGTCACAAACGATTCCTTACAATGGCGGCCCGCGGTGGCGCGGCAGTATACCCGATGAGTCCCAGGTCCAGACCCTTAGGTCCGCAACAAGCGCCGGCCGCGGACAACCCTGTTTCGAGTCTGCAAATGAGCGCCGAGTTCCAGGAATTGCTGTTCGATATCGCTGCGGACCAGGCCGGGCTGCGCCTGGACGTGGCCTTGGCCCGGCTCCTGCCGGAGCAGTCGCGCAGCCGCATCAAGCAATGGATCCTCGGGGGGGCCGTGCGGCTGGATGAAGCGCCCGCGCGCCCCAGCCAGTTGCTGCAAGCCGGCGCGCGCCTGCGCCTGCGCATTCCGGCGGCGGCCGCGCCCACCGAAGTGGAGGCGGAGCATCTGCCGCTGGACATCGTGTTCGAGGATGGCGATTGTCTGGTCATCGACAAGCCCGCGGGCCTGGTGGTGCATCCGGGAGCGGGCAACCCGGCTCATACGCTGCAGAACGCGTTGCTCGGCCACGATGCGGCATTGGCGGCGGTGCCGCGCGCCGGGCTCATCCACCGACTCGACAAGGACACGAGCGGCCTGATGGTGGTGGCGCGCACGCTGCAGGCGCATACCGCGCTGTCGCGCCAGCTGCTGGCGCGCAGCGTGTCGCGCGAGTACCAGGCGGTGTGCGTCGGGGTGATGACGGGCGGTGGCAGCATCGACAAGCCCATCGGACGGCATCGCACCGATCGGCTGCGCATGGCGGTGCGCGAGGATGGCCGCCCGGCGCGCACGCATTACCGCGTGCTGGAGCGCTTCCGCGGTCATACCCATGTACGTGTGCAGCTGGAGACGGGCCGCACCCATCAGATCCGGCTGCATCTGTCGCACCTGGGCTACCCCATCGTCGGCGACCCGGTGTATGGCCGGCGACTGGTGATGCCGCGCGGCGCGGGGCCGGCGTTGCGCGAGCAGCTGCGCCAGTTCAAGCGCCAGGCCCTGCATGCCGAGCAGCTCGCCTTCGATCATCCGCGAACCGGCCACCGGCTGACCTTCAACCGTCCGCCGCCGGCGGATATGCAGGCGCTGTTGGCCGCGCTGCGGGTCGATGTGCGGGAGGTGCAGGCCACATGAGCACGCTGTCCTGGCTTCGCCCCGACTGGCCCGCGCCGCCGTCGGTGCAAGCACTATTCGCGCTGCGCGCGGGCGGCGTCAGCGCCGGCGCGTTCGCCGCGCTGAACCTCGGTGATCACGTGGGCGATGCGGCAGCGCATGTGCGCGAGAACCGCCGCCGGCTGCGCCAGGAAGCGGGACTGCCGAGCGAGCCCCGCTGGCTGCGCCAAGTGCATGGCACGCGCGTCGCCGACCTGGATGCGCAAGAGCCCGACCTCACCGCCGATGCCGCTGTCACGCGGCGTCGCGGCGTGGTGTGCGCCATCCTGACGGCAGATTGCCTGCCGGTGTTGCTCGCCGATGCACAAGGCGAGTGCATCGCCGCCGCGCATGCCGGTTGGCGCGGACTGGCCGCGGGCGTGCTCGAGGCCGCCGTCGCCGCCATGGCCGTATCGCCTGCGAACTTGCTGGCGTGGATCGGTCCCGGCATCGGTCCGCGCCATTTCGAAGTGGGGCCGGAGGTGAGGGAGGCGTTCATGGCGGCCGACAAGGGCGCCGCCGCGAGCTTCGTGCCAAGGAGCGGGAAATTTCTGGCGGATCTGCCGCTGTTGGCGCGCCGGCGGCTGGCGGTGCTGGGAGTCGGGCGCATCGATGCCGCGCAGACCTGCACCTATGCCGATCCGCGGCGTTTCTTTTCCCACCGGCGCGATGGTCGCTGCGGGCGTCACGCCACGCTCATCTGGAAGGTCTGACGGCGGCGCGGATGCTACAGTTGAACCCCATGTCGCCCCTGGCCCAGATCACTGCTTTCACCACGCTGGGCGGTGTGCTCTCGGTCCTGGCCGCCTCGGTGTTCATGGTTCTGCCCGAGGCATCGCGCGAACGATTGCTGCCGCACATGATCAGCTTCGCCACCGGCGCGCTGCTGGGCGCCTCGCTCCTCGCGCTGCTGCCGCACGCGGTGGAGTATGCGGGGCCGCATGTGCACCGGCTGGGGGCGACGCTGGTGGGCGGCATCCTCGCCTTTTTCATGCTGGAAAAACTGGTGCTGTGGCGTCACAGCCATGATCACGGTCACGATTGTGGCGAGCATTCCCCGATCCTGCCGGGTCGCGCGCGCTCCTCGGCCTGGCTGGTGCTCATCGGCGACTCGCTTCACAACTTTGTCGACGGCCTGGTCATCGGCGCCGCCTTCCTGGCCAACTCGCACTTGGGGCTGGCCAGCGCCATCGCCGTGATCGCCCATGAGATTCCGCAGGAAGTGGGCGATTTTGCCATTTTCCTGCGAGGCGGATTTTCGCGCCTGAAAGCGCTGGGGTTGAATCTGGTTTCCAGTCTGGCCTCCGTCCTCGGAGGCTGGATTGCCTATTTCGCTCTGGGCCAGGCGCAAGGGCTCCTGCCCTATGCGTTGGCGATCGCGGTCGCGAGCCTTTTGTACGTGGCCATGTCCGACCTCATTCCCGGCCTGCACGAGCGCTCCGATGCGCGGACGGCGCTGTCCCAGATCGGTTTCATCGCCGCCGGCATGGCGCTGATCGCCCTCACGCATGCGCATGCCGGATAGGCCCGGATGGCCCGGTTTTGCCGGCAAATGCCGTTGAATTGAGCGGTGCCCGACCCCATGTCGGCGTCGAGTTCAACGATTCGAACCAGAGGTGGGTGCGGGTATGTCGACGGACAAGCTGACGACCAAATTCCAGGAGGCGCTGGCTGAAGCGCAGTCGCTGGCCGTGGGCCGCGATCATCAGTTCATCGAGCCCGTCCATCTCATGAGCGCGCTCATCGACCAGCGGGGCGGCAGCGCCCGTTCGCTGCTCGACAAGGCTGGCGCCCGCATCCCCAAGCTCAAATCGGAGCTGTCCGCCATGCTCGACCGGAGCCCCAAGGTGGAAGGCTCGGGCGGTGACGTGGCGCTGGGCAACGAGTTACGCAAGCTCCTGAACGTCGTCGACAAGCTGGCGCAGAAACGGGGCGATCAGTTTCTGTCCAGCGAGCTGTTCCTGCTGGCCGCGTTGGAAGATCGCGGCGAGTTGGGTC
>JAFEGC010000602.1 GCA_018240265.1 Pseudomonadota bacterium
CGGCTCGTCGTCCACGATCAGCACTTTCATGGCGCAGCCGCCTGCGCGGGAAAGCGCAGCGTTACCTGGTAGTGGCCGGCGGAATCATCGATGGTGAGATC
Source organism: Pseudomonadota bacterium (assembly GCA_018240265.1). Classification (GTDB taxonomy): domain Bacteria; phylum Pseudomonadota; class Gammaproteobacteria; order Steroidobacterales; family Steroidobacteraceae; genus TMP-86. The sequence goes on from JAFEGC010000602.1 coordinate 102, forward strand.
CGCCCGCGGTCCGAAGGCGAGCCGCAGGCGCTGGCGCACGTTGTCCAACGCGATGCGGTTGCCGCTGCGGGGCTTGGCGGCCGCCTCCAGCGGCTTGGGATTGCGGATCGACAGCTCCACCAGGCCGTCGGCGGCGCGGCCTTCGATGCGCACCATGCCGCCCTCGGGCAGCGGCTCGATGCCGTGGTAAATGGCGTTCTCCAGCAGCGGCTGGATGATGAGGCTGGGCACCGGCATGCGCATCGGCAGTTCATTCACCAGCCACTCCACCCGCAGGCGCTGCCCTAAGCGCAATTGTTCGATGCGCTGGTAGATGCGCGCCACTTCCAGTTCCTCCTTGAGCGTGATCTGCTGGCGGTTGTCGCTCAGCGAGGCGCGGAACAGGTCCGCCAGATCCTCCACCGCTTCTTCAGCGCGCGCCGGGTCACTGCGCGTGAGCGAGGCGATGGTGTTCATGCTGTTGAACAGGAAGTGCGGCCGGATGCGCGCCTGCAGCGCATCGATTTTCCAGCGGGCTTCGCGTTGCACGTTGCGCCGCCACTGATGCGTCACGTAGAAGTAGCGCAGCGCGAGCGCGGTGACGATGAAGGCGATGCCGGCCGAGCGCAGCATGAAGGAGCCACGCTCGCGCGGAAACAACTGCAGGAAGCCTGTGCCCACGCCGCCCGGCTGTCCCAATCGGAGCGAGGCCTCGCACACCGCCAAGGTCACCGCCACCGGGATGAACAGCGCGATGAGCGAGGCGCGGCGCTCGGGCAGTCGCGCCAGGTATGGCCGGCTCCAGCACAGGAACCCGGCGCTGCCCAGTCCGATCCACAGCAGGAAGAACGCGGTGGCGCCCAGGTCCAACCAGAAGCCGGAAGGGCTCTGCGAATGCGACAGCGACAGGATCAGCGAAAGCAGCGCCACGATCAGCACGATGAGGAGCGAGGCACCGCTGGCACAGAAATCCGGCAGGTAGAAGTCGGGACTCGCTGCAGCGGTGGAATTCGCCTCGGTCACGGAAACAGCGTGGAGGTCAGGCGGAACACCGCCGAGATGTCTTCATCGCCGTGTCCCTGCGCGATCAACTCATCGTACAATTTCAGCGTGGACTCGACCGCGGGGAGCGTGGCGCTGTGGGCGGCCGCCATGTCGTGGCAGATGCGCAGGTCCTTGGCATGGAGCCGGACGCGAAAGCCGGCCGGATATTCCTGCTTCGCCATGAAGGGCGCGCGATTCACGAAATACCAGCTCGAGCCCGCGCCCTTGCCCAGCGTGTCGATCAGCGCGGGCAAAGGCAGACCTTCGGCCTTGGCAAAGGCGATGGCCTCGGCCACTACCTGGATGATGCCGGCGCACATGATCTGATTGGTGGCCTTGGCAGCCTGCCCGGAACCGCTGGGTCCGAAATACGTGATGGTCTTGCCGAGCAGGGCCAGCACCGGTCGCGCGCGTTCGAAGGCCGGCGCTTCACCGCCCACCATGATGGCCAGCGTGCCCAGTCTTGCGCCCTCGACGCCGCCGCTGACCGGGCAATCGAGAAACTCGGTGCCGCGGGGCGCGAGCAGGGCGTGCAGCTCGCGCGCGGTGCCGGCGCCGACGGTGGAGCAGTCCAGCACCAGCGAGCCTGCGGCGATACCGGGCAGGAGTTCCTGCACTACGGCGCGCACGTCGGCATCGGCCGAGACGCAGATCACCATGATGTCGCAGCGGCGCGCAAGCTCCGCGGGTGTGTCGAAGGCGGTGATGCCCAGTTCGGCGGCGAGTGCCTGGGCCTTGGAGGCGGTGCGGTTCCACACGCCGGCCAGATCGCCGCCACGATGCAGGCTGCGCGCCATGTGCGTGCCCATGGCGCCCAATCCCAACATGCCGATGCTCATGGAAAAAAGCGCGAGCGTCAGGAAGTGCCGCCGCAGGCCGCATCGATCTCGGTCTTGGCGTTCAGCCGCGCCGAGTCGATTTCCTCGGAGGTGAGGTACTGGCGTTCGCCGTCCTTGCCCTCGCGATAGATGCGCCGGCCCTCGATGAGCTTGCGGTAGCGTTCCTGCGCATCGGCGCATTGCTTGGCGCGCGCCTCGCTCACGTCCTGGTCCACCGCCTTGCGCGTGCCGACATCCGCGGGCGCGGAGGTGGTGCCGCGCATCGGCGCCGTGTTCGAGGCATGGGTGTCCGATGCACGCGTCGGCGTCGAGGCCGGCGCGCGATTGCCGAGCAGCTGCACCACCTCGGCTTTCACGCCGTCGGGTGGCCGGTCGCCGTACAGCGTCTTGCCCTGCGCGTCCACCCACTTGTACACGGTGGCCGATGACAGAGCGGAAAATGTCAGTAGGACGGTGCACAGCGCGAGGCGTTTCATGGCGATGACCTTGAGGTGTCTACAAAGCACTCGATCCGGACTCGCCGGTGCGGATGCGCACCGCCTGGCCCAGATCCATGACGAAAATCTTCCCGTCGCCGATCTTGGTCGTGCGGGCGGACTCGGTGATGGCTTCTACCACCCGGTCCACCTGATCCTCATCCACGGCAAGCTCGAGCTTCACCTTGGGGAGGAAGTCCACTACGTACTCCGCCCCACGATAAAGTTCAGTGTGGCCTTTTTGGCGTCCAAAGCCTTTGACCTCGGTCACGGTAATGCCCTGAATGCCCACTTCGGCCAAGGCAGCGCGCACATCGTCGAGTTTGAAGGGTTTGATGATGGCGATGACCATTTTCATGTGAACCAACTCCTCGAATGTGCCGGGTAACCGTTGCAAGTCTAGCAAGGGCCGGGCAGATATCCCCAGGGGTTGGACCCTTTCCCTGGGACGAACTCGCCATGGGGCAGATCCAGCCCTGCGCATTATGTCGTATCGTTGGCTGGCTTGCCGGCAGATGACTTGCATCCTGCCGCACCTCGTCCAGTTTGAAAGGCTTGATCACGGCGGTAATCAATCTCATGCATTTGTCCTTGTTTACGCGCCTTACCGGCATCCCGGTCCGGAATGCCGCCAGCTATGCTCATATCCTTGGTTGGCAGTTTCCGTGCCAGCCCGGGCGGCGATGCGAATCAAGGAGTTACAAGCGCGATCGCGATGGATACGCACTGAACTGGCGCGGATCCTCTCTTGCAATGCATTATCGCGGGGCGGCTGTCATGGAGTCCGATATGAGCATGTTCGATACTCTTACGCTGGATGATTTGTCGCGCAAACTGGCGGACTCGGTTCCGCCCTCGGTGCGCGCGCTGGGTCGTGAATTGGAAGACAACTTCAAGGCGGTGCTGCAATCCCAGCTCGCCAAGCTCGATCTGGTCACGCGCCAGGAATTCGACGTGCAGGCGGTGCTCCTGGCGCGCACCCAGGCACGCCTCGCGGCGCTCGAAAGCCGCCTGAAGAGCCTGGAAGCCGGACCGACCGGCGCGTAAGCAGCCGGCTGTTTCGTTCGACACGGATGTCGGAACGCCGCGAGCCATGGAGCCGGTCGCGCCCACGTTGAGCACGGTGCTGAGCCGTGCCTGTACGGGGCTCGATGCCCCGCTGGTGCGGGTGGAGACCCACCTCGCGCCAGGATTGCCCGCCTTCGTCATCGTGGGTCTGCCGGCGGCAGCCGTGCGCGAGAGCCGCGAGCGTGTACGCTCGGCCATCATCAACAGCGGCTTCGCCTTTCCGGCGGGACGCATCACCGTGAATCTCGCGCCCGCTGATCTGCCCAAGGAGGGCGGGCGTTTCGATCTGCCCATCGCCATCGGCATTCTAGCGGCCGGTTCGCAGATACCCGCGCAGCGTCTGCCGGCCTGCGAGTTTTACGGCGAGCTGTCGCTCACCGGCGAACTGCGCGAGACCGCGCGCTTGCTGCCGGCGCTGCTGGCCGGCGTGCGGGAGCCGCGCGAGCTGATCGTGCCCACCGCAAATGGCCTGGAATCGGGCCTGCTGCGCTCGCACCAGGTCCGGCACGCACAGACCCTGGCGCAGGTTTGCGCCGCGCTGGGCGAAGGGCCGCCGCTGAGCAATTCCGGTCACCAATCCCCGCACGAGCCGAATGCGCCAGGGTCGTTCGATCTTCGGGAGGTCCGCGGCCAGTTCGCCGCGCGCCGCGCGTTGGAAATCGCCGCCGCCGGCGCCCATGGGCTGCTGATGATCGGGCCGCCCGGCGCCGGCAAGACCCTGCTTGCGCAGTGCCTGCCCGGCCTGTTGCCGCCGCTGGATGCGGCGCAACTGCTGGAAACCGGCGCCATCGCCTCGGCGGCGGGCGCGCGCCCGCGCATCGATCGGCTGCCGCCGTTCCGCCACCCGCAGCACACGGCCTCTGCGGCCGCGCTGATCGGTGGCGGACAGCAGTTGCGCCCCGGCGAAGCCTCGCTCGCGCATCACGGCGTGCTGTTCCTGGATGAGCTGCCCGAGTTTTCCCGGCACGCGCTGGAAGCGCTGCGCGAGCCGCTGGAGAGCGGTCTGGTGGTGCTGTCGCGCGCCAAGCAGGTGCTGGAGTTCCCAGCCCGCTTCCAGCTGCTCGCGGCCATGAACCCCTGTCCCTGCGGCTTCCAGGGCGATGCGCGCCGCTCCTGCCGCTGCACGGTCGAACAGGTGCGGCGCTACCGCGGCAGGATTTCGGGGCCGTTGCTGGATCGGATCGACATGCACGTGGAAGTTCAGGCGCTGCCGCCCGAGCACCTGCTCGACCGCCAGGCCGCCGAGGTCGAAGGCTCGGCGGTGGTGGCGCGCCGCGTGCTCGGCGCGCGCGAACGCCAGTACGTCCGGCAGGGCAAGCTCAATGCGCACCTGGATGCGGCCGAACGCGGCGCGCATTGCGCGCTGCCCGGTCAAGGGCGGGCGCTTCTGGCGCGGGCCATCGATCAGCTGGGTTTGTCGGCTAGGGGTTGCGATCGGGTGCTGAAGCTCGCGCGCACCTGCGCGGATCTGAAAGGGCAGGAGTCGATCGCCACGGAACAGCTGTCCGAGGCCATCGCGCTGCGCGCGCTGGACCGCGCCTCACCGGACGGGTGATTACTTGTTCAGCGACACCATGTGATCGACGGCGGCACGGATGATGTCATCCGGCCAGGTAGTGCCACCGCGGGCCGGCATCACGCCCTTGCCGCCCTGGAAGCCACCGATGGCGTGTTTGTACAAGGTGTCCTTGCCCTGGGCGATGCGCGGTCCCCAGGCGGCGTGGTCTCCCACCTTGGGCGCGCCACCCACGCCGGTGGCGTGGCAGGCAGCGCAGATTTTCTGGTAAGCGGCCTCGCCATCGGCCGGCACGTCGGCGGCGGGCGCGGTCTGCGCAGCCGGAGCGGATTCCAGCTTGGCCAGGGCCGAGTTGTCCTGACCCGCGATGGCGACATGCGCCACCGGCTCCACGTTCTTTTGCACCGCGGCTTGCAGCAGTTTCTCCTCGGCGATGATCTGGGCCTGCGCCTTGCCGCCGTAAATGCGCGCAAACGCGAACAGGATGATCGCGATGGCGATCAGAATCCCCAGCACCAGGCTGAATGAGTTGAAAAAGTGCGTATCGGACTGTTGTTTGTTGGCCACGACTGCCCGCCGAGTGGGTTATTTGAGCGCGCGGCATTATAGCGGCAAGGACTTGGACAGGGAAATATGACGCTGGCGGCGATCGCCCGCAGGGCGCGACTCGAAGGGCGAGGTGCGCAGCGCCGCGTAATCCGGCCGGGCCCAACCGCTTGTGGACGGTAAGCGAAGCGCGCGGGTACTATGCGCCTCCCGCCAAGCGCCCGTAGCTCAGCTGGATAGAGTGTCGGCCTCCGAAGCCGAAGGTCACTGGTTCGAATCCAGTCGGGCGCGCCATCTTCAAGCCGACCACATGACCCGGTACGCTTGCTTCATGTCAGCCATCGAAGAAGCCGAACGTGCCGGGATCGATCTGAGCCTGGTCGAGGTCAGCCTCGGTTATTCCTACGACAAGCGCGCCGAGCAGCACCAGGCCGCGCTTGAATTGGCGCTGGAACTTGAGCGCATTGGACGGCAGCTGCGTGACACAACTGAACCGGCTGATTGAGCGTCTTTCGTCCCGGGAGTATCAGTTGGGGTGCACCGACCTTACCCGACCCCGACGATGGCGATAATCGCCGGCATTTCTATTGGCCTACCAATCCTACGTTACCAAGGCTTATACTGGCGCCGTTTTAACGCGCGAGGTTCCCCGGGCGGTTCACCCTGCCCGGAGATGAAAAGGGAACGCGATTCAAAGTCGCGGCTGCCCCCGCAACTGTAACCGGCGAGCGTTCGTCCGATACGCCACTGAGGCCCGTGCCTTGGGAAGGCGGACGAATGCAACAACCCGGAAGCCAGGAGACCTGCCTCGCATCGTCGTCCAGTTTCCATCCGGGTTGGGTCGGGAACTACGGGTCAACCGTTGCGGCGACATGGTGGAGTTGTCGTCGCGAGATCGGGTGGGACCTGCCTTCTTGGTATCCAAGCGTGCGCGCGGCAATTCCTGGGAACAACATCAGGAGTTCACATGCGCGTATCGCATTCGTTTTTAACCGCCGCGTCGTTCGGCCTTGCGTTGGTATCCGGCCAGATTCTTGCCGAGGATGCCCCGCTGGATCCCATCGTCGTCACCGCCACCCGGATTCCGACCCCCGCGTCTCAGATCGCCAGCAGTCTGACCGTGATCACGGGCGAGGAAATCGAGAGCCGGCAGCAACGCCTGCTGCCGGATGTGCTCAAGGACGTCCCGGGCCTCAACATCGTGCAGGCAGGCGGACCCGGCAGTCAGACCTCGGTTTTCATGCGCGGCACCAATCCCAACCATACCAAGGTGTTCATCGATGGCGTCGACGTGGGTGATCCGAGCAATTCCAATGCCGGCTTCGACTTTGCCCACTTGCTCACCCAGGACATTGAAAGAGTGGAGGTTCTGCGCGGACCGCAAAGCGGCTTGTATGGCTCGGATGCCATCGGCGGCGTGATCAACATCATCACCCGCGCAGGCGCGGGTCCCGCGAAGCTCAACGCCGTGGTCGAAGGCGGATCTTTCGACACCTTCAACCAGAGCGCGAGCCTGCGCGGCTCCGGCGATCGATTGCACTACAGTGCCAACATCGAGCATTTCCATTCGGGTGAAACGCCGGTCACGCCGTTGAACCTGCTGCTGCCGGGCGAGCGCCGCAACGACGACTATTACGACAACCTCACCGCCTCGACCAAGCTTGGATACGACGTGGGTGGCGACCTGGATTTTGGCTTGATCGCCCGCTATTCCAATTCTCACCTGCGGGTCACGGGCGATGATTTCAGCGCCTACCCCAATCCCAGCTTCCCGGCGCGCGAGCAAAGTCAAAGCGCTGCTTCCGAATACTACGCGCGCGCCTTCGGTCATCTGATCGCATTCGACGGCTTTCTCGACCAAACGCTGGGCTTCGCCTACTCGCGCAAGCGAACCGCTTCTTATCAGCCCGACTTGCCTGTCAACCTGAACACCGGTGAGCGCACCAAGATCGACTGGCACGGCGCCCTGAAATTCTCGCCCACCGAAACCATGGTCCTTGGGGCTGAGCACTCGCGTGATGAAATCAGCGAGCCGCTGTCCGCCAGCACACGAATAAGTTCGGGTTACGGCGAGCTGCAATCGCAGCTCGGGGATTCATTCTTCTCGGCCCTCAATGTGCGCTATGACGACAGTAGCCGCTTCGGCGGCAAGGTTACGTATCGCGTTGCACCGACCTATCTCATCCGATCCACCGGCACCAAGCTCAAGGCCAGCCTGGGAACGGGTTTCAAGGCGCCGACGCTGAGCGAGCTGTTCCAGGATTTTCCGCCGTTCTTTTTTTCCAATCCCAGCTTGAAGCCCGAGACCAGCATCGGCTATGACCTGGGTGTCGAACAGTCCTCGCTGTCGGGCAGGTTGAGCGCCGGCGTCACCTACTTTCACAATCGTCTGCGCGATTTGATCACCACCGACTCCACCGGCAGTACCTTTGCCAACGTCGGCAGGGCGAGCACCGAAGGCGTGGAGGGTTTCCTCGCGTTTCGGCCGCTCGATACGCTGTCCCTGCGCGCAGACTACACCTACACCGAGGCCACCGACGACATCCAGCACCAGCAACTGCTGCGCCGCCCGAAGCACAAGGTCGGTTTCGATGCGAATTGGAAGGCCATGCCCGGTTTGTCGCTCGATGCCACGGTGCTAAGTTTGAGTTCCTGGGTCGACGGCAACCGCGATTTCTCGATTCCACGACTGACGGCCTCGGGCTACACCACCGTCAATCTTGCGGCGAGCTACGATCTGACCGCAAGGCTCAACCTGTTCCTGCGATTGAACAACCTGTTCGACCGGCATTACGAGACCCCGGTGGGGTTTTTGCAGCCGGGGCTTGGAGCCTTCGCGGGATTCAAGATCCAGCTTTGATCGCGGCAGCGAGGCCGGCACCCGGGTGCCGGCCAACACGCGCTAGGCGGATGCAGGCAGCAGCGAGCGCACGTTCTCGGGCGGCCGGCCGATGACGGCGGCGGTGTCGGTGACCACGATGGGCCGCTCGATCAGGATGGGATGCTGCACCATCGCCGCCAGCCACTGGGCATCGCTCAGCTCACGACCCGCGAAGTTTTCCTTGAACACCGCCTCGCCCTTGCGCACCAGGTCTGCGGGTTTCATGCCGAGCTTGTCCACGATGAAGGCAAGCTCCGCCGCGTTGGGCGGCGTCTTCAGATACTCCACCACGCGCAGCGGCACGCCGCTTTCGCGCAGCAGTTCCAGGGTTGCGCGGCTCTTGCTGCAGCCGGGATTGTGGTAAATGGTGAACATGCCGGATTCGATCTCGTGCAGGGAACAGGCGGGGGAATTGTACGCGTGCGGCCGTCGGGTCATGGCGGTGGGGGTCCGGGTTGCTGCGCCGGCACGCCGAAAACCTGATGCGTGGTGGGGATGCGCATGTCATCGTAGCGCGCGCTGATGATGATCAGCCAGATGCAGCCGCTGAGCGAGGCAGCAAATATGGCGATGCCCAGCCAGACCACCGGCAGCGAGTACCAGGATCGATGCAGCGGATCACTGTGCAGCGGCGTTTCCACGATGCGACAGATGATAGACGTAGCCCGCCAACACATGGATGTCCGGATCGGACAGGCGCGGGCTCCACGCTGGCATCTGCCCATGACGGCCGTCGCGGATGGTCGTTTCGATCGCGGCCGGCGTGCCGCCGTACAGCCAGATCTTATCGGTCAGATCCGGCGCGCCCAGCAGCGGATTACCCTTGCCTTCCGCTCCGTGGCAGGCGATGCAAGTGGTCTTGAACAGCGGCTCGCCCGCCGCCGCCGCCGCCGCGTCATGCGGCTGGCCGGATAGGCTCAGCACGTACTGTGCAAGATTTTTCACCACCGGCTCGCCCAGAGCATTCCATGGTGGCATCACGCCCGCGCGTCCGCCCTGGATCGACGTCGTGATGTCCTGCCCGGTGCCGCCATAAAGCCAGTCGTTGTCGGTAAGGTCCGGCGCACCGAGCAGCGGATTGCCGTGGCCTGCTGCGCCATGGCAGGCCGCACAGTTGTCGCTGAACAGGCGCGCGCCAAGCTTGCGGGCCTCGGGGTCGGCGGCGACCGCTTCCACACTCATCGCGCCGAGGCGCTTGAGCAGCGCATCGAGTTTCGTGGCGTTGGCGGCGGTGTCGGTGGCGAGTTCCTTCGCAGAACTCCAGTCGAGCGTGCCTTTGCGGTCGCCGAAACCCGGGTACAGCACGAAGTAGCCAACCGCGAGGAGGTACATCGCGAACGAGATGACGATCCACCAGCGCGGCAGCCGGTGCATGCCCTCACGCAGCACGCCGTGGGCCCAGACGTGGCCGGTGGTACCGTCGGGTAGCACCGGCACCTTCGCGCGCGGCGCCCACAGGAACAGGAAGAAGGTCAGTCCGAGATTGAAGATGATCAGGCCGATGACCCACCACGACCAGCCGCTGCTCATCGGTGCTCCTCCTCATCGATGGCTTGAATCGCATCCGCCGGCGAGGCGCTGCAGTCCGACATCGGCAGGATGGCCAACCTGTCGAACGTGCGCTTGTGATGGGGCAGCCAGACCCAGATCCAGATGCCGATGAATGCCGCCATCATCAGCAGAATCAGCACCCCGACGAGGTGTCCCCAGGCCGGGCTCATGGTGAGCTCTCCTCGATCGGCACCGGGCTGGTGCCGGCCGTCTGCGCGGGCTGCGGCTCATTGGCGATGCCGAGGCCCTGCAGGTAGGCGACCAGGGCATCGAGATCGGTCTTTCCCTGGACCGCCTTGGCGGCGCCGCCGATGTCCGCATCGGAGTAGGGATCGCCGAGGGTGCGCAGCGTGCGCATCCGCGCCGCGATATCGGTGCCGTCGACCGAAGCCGTCGCAAGCCACGGATAGGCGGGCATGTTCGACTGCGGCACGACGGCACGCGGGTCCAGCAAGTGGGCGCGCTGCCACTCGTCGGAATACTTGCCGCCCACGCGCGCCAGATCCGGGCCGGTGCGCTTGGAACCCCACTGGAACGGTCGGTCGTACAGCGACTCCTCGGCGGTGGAGAAGTGGCCATAACGCTGCGTCTCGAAGCGCAGCGCGCGGATCATCTGCGAATGGCAGAGATAGCAGCCTTCACGCACGTAGACGTCGCGGCCGGCCAGGCGCAGTGGATCGTAGGGTTTTACATTGGCCGGCGGCTTGACACTGTGGGCCTGCACGAACAACGGCGTGATTTCTGCGAGGCCGCCGAGCGACACCATGACCGCGGTCAGGATGCCGAGCGTCCACGCGTGCTTCTCGATGAATTCGAAGTGTCGGTAGGCCATGGACGTTCCTCAACCCGAAACCGGGAGCGGTGCCGGAGTTTGCAGTGGCACCGGTTCAGGGATGGGCACCGGTATCGGCTTGATGATCCGTTTGCGTGCATCGGCAGCCGTGTACCACAGGTTCCAGGCCATCACCCACATGCCCAACCAGATCAACACACCGCCGAACCAGCGCACGGCGTACAGCGGTTTGATGGCCAGCAGGCTGTCGATGAATGCATAGGTCAGAGTGCCGTCTGCTTGCGTCGCGCGCCACATCATGCCCTCGGTGACGCCGGCGATCCACATGGCAATGACGTACAGCAGCGTGCCGCTCGTATGCAGCCAGAAATGCAGTTCCATCGCCGCGTTCGAGTGCATCGCGGGGCGTCCGAGCGCACGCGGGGCCATCGCATACAACGAGCCGATGGTGATCATCGCGACCCAGCCGAGCGAACCGGAATGCACGTGCGCGATGGTCCAGTCGGTGTAGTGCGACAGCGAATTGACGGTCTTGATTGCCATCATCGACCCTTCGAAGGTCGCCGCGGCATAGAACACCAGCGCGATCACCATGAACTTCGCCGCCGGGTCCGACTTCAGCCGATGCCACGAGCCGTTGAAGGTCAGCAGACCGTTTGCCGCCGAGCCCCAGCTCGGCATCAGCAGCACCAGGGAGAATGCCATGCCGACCGACTGCACCCAGTCGGGCAGCGCGGTGTACATCAGGTGATGCGAGCCTGCCCACATGTAGATGGAGATCAGCGCCCAGAAATTGACGATCGAGAAGCGGTAGCTCCACAGCGGCTGCTGCGCCTGGCGCGGCACGAAGTAGTACATCATGCCCAGAAAGCCGGCAGTCAGGAAAAATGCCACCGCGTTGTGGCCGTACCACCACTGCACCATCGCGTCGACCACGCCCGAGTAGATCGGGTAGGATTTGGTCAGCGATACCGGCACCGCCAGGTTGTTGACGATGTGCAGCAGCCCGACCGCGATGATGAAGGCTCCGTAGTACCAGTTGGCCACGTAGATGTGGTGTATGCGTCGGCGCGCCAGCGTGGCGAAGAACACCGCGCCGAAGCTGACCCAGACGATCGCGATCAGGATGTCGATGAACCACTCGGGTTCGGCGTATTCCTTGCTCTGCGTGATGCCGAACGGCATCGTCGCCATCGCCAGCACGCAGATCAGCTGCCAGCCCCAGAAGGTGAATTCCGCCAGCCCTCCCCAGGCCAGACGCGTGTGGCCGGTACGCTGCACGACGTAATAGCAGGTGCCCATCAGCGCCGAGCCGCCGAAAGCGAAAATGACGCCGAAGGTGTGGTCAGGCCGGATGTGGCTGAATGTCATCCACGAAATGCCGAGATTCAGGCTGGGCCAGGCGAGTTCGGCAGCTGCATACATACCGATCAACATGCCGATGATGCCCCACACCGCGGAGGCTAGTAGGAACAGGCGTACCACGTGGTCGTTGTAGTACTCGGTGGATGTCATGGTGATTCTCGGGAAACGGGCGAAGTACGGTTGTGGCGAAGCTGCAAAGATCCGTTGATTTCGATCGGCTCCGGTCCGTGGTTGATATGCCGGACGTCGTGGCCAGCAGGCAGAAGTTTACACGCTGATCGTCTTCGCGTGCACTGGCGCCGGAAAAACGAACCCCCGCCGAGGCGGGGGTTCGTGGTCGAGGGTCCAGGCTGCGGGAGGTCAGTTGTGCTTCTTGCGGAAAATGTGCCGGCTCTGGCGGTTCTCGGCGCGCTGGATGCCGCGCTGTTCGGCCGCGCCGACGTGGCCGTTGGCGCCGGCCAGCGCCTCGCGACGATCCACCCGTGCCTGGCCGCGCTCCAGGCGCGCCGCCTCATGGCCGTTCAGGCTCCCCGATTTCAAACCCTGCTCGATGCGCGCTTGTTGATTGGCGTTGCGCTGCACGTCGGCCTGCATGCGCTGCGAGGACGCCGAGTTCGGATCGCCGACGCGGGCATTGTGCTTGTCGCGGTAGATGTCCTGGCTCACGCGATTCTGTGCGGCGTTGAGCTTGGCGGATTCCGCCGCGGTCAGTTTGCCATCCTTCATGTCGCGCGCTTCCATGCGGTCCACCACAGCCTCTTTGTGTTCCAGGCTGGCGGCTTCACGGGTCGTGAGCTGGCCGCTCTTGAGGCCCGACTCGATGCGGTCCTGCTGGTTGACATCGCGTTGCGTGACGCCTGCACCGTCCGCCGCAAAGGCGCCCGCGGCACAGAACACACTCAGCATCAATCCGGTCTTGATCATCGTTTTCATATCGCGAACTCCACTGTGATGACTCGATGCGCGAGCCGAAATAAGTCGCAAGGGGTGTACTCTACCTCTCACGCCTGCTCGAGGATGAGAACGCGGTCGCGCCGTGGCGGTTGACCGCGGTGCCGGAGGATGTCGCGCCAGACCACGGAACGTGACGTGCTTCACCCCGGCGATTTGCGCCTGTCGCGGCGCGGTGCGCGGGCCCGCTTTTGCTCTTGTTGGGTGCTTTACGCGACAATGCATGTCAGGAATCCGAAAGGGAGCGCATCGTGACCCATGCAGCCATCGCCGGTTGGGGCAAGTGCCTGCCGCCGGCGATTCTTACCAACCAGGATCTGGCGACTTTCCTGCCCACCGACGACGAGTGGATCCGCACACGCACCGGCATGCACGAGCGGCGCGTGTCGCATGTGCCGGGCATCGAGCTGGCGATCGTGGCCGCGCAGCGCGCGCTGGACTGCGCCGGCATGGACGGCGGCGAGCTGGACCTCGTCATCTACGGCAGCTGCAGCAACGATGAGCTGGTGCCGAACAGCGCCTCGGCGGTGCAGGTGCGCGTCGGCGCGGTTCACGCGGCGGCGTTCGATGTGAACACCGCCTGCACCAGTTTCATGTACGCCCTGTCCATCGGCACCTCGATGATCAAGTCCGGCATCGCGAACAACGCGCTCATCATCGGCGTGGAACTCATCTCCCGTTACATGGATTGGGAGAACCGCAACGTCGCCGTGCTGTTCGGCGACGGCGCCGCGGCGGTGGTGCTGCGCGCGTCCGATGCGGAATCCGGCATCATCGCGGAAAAGCTGCAATGCTACGCCGATGCGCGCCAGGTCCTGCGCGTCCGCGGTATGGGTACGATCTACGCGAATCTCGGCGTGCAGTACGGCCAGACGCGCTGGGACTTCGATGGGCAGGAGATTTTCCGCAAGGCCGTGCACGGCATGAGCGAGGCCAGCCTCGATGTCATGCGCCGCGCCGGGGTCGGCATGCAGGACATCGGCGTGATCGTTCCGCACCAGGCGAACCTGCGCATCGTCGAAGCCGTGGCCAAACGCGCCGGCGCCGGCATGGACAAGGTGTTCCTCAACATCCACAAGTACGGCAACATGAGCTCGGCTACCGCACCGGTGGCGCTGGTGGAGGCGGTGGAGGAGGGCCGCGTGAAGCCCGGCAGTCTCATCCTCATGCCCGCCTTCGGCGCTGGGCTCACGCTCTCCTCACATCTGTTGCGCTGGGGCGAACGAGTTACGCCGCTTCGCGCCAGCAGCGCCGAATTGCCGCCATGCACCAAGACCGCGCTGCAGATGGTGAACGAGATCCGCGCGCAGAAGCAGGAAGGCGCCGCCGGCGCGCCGCTCCTGGAACAGGTCAAGCTGGCGGAGAGCCTGGGTTGAAATCGCGGCGCCTTACAACCAACCCTTGTGCCGAAAATAAAAATACGGCACCAGCATCGAGGCAAGCATCAGCCCGCCCGTGATCCAGAATCCTTCCGACTGCTGGAGCAGGGGCATCTGGTGGAAGTTCATGCCGAATATGCCGGCGATCAGCGAGGGCGGCAGCATGAACACGGTCACCACCGAGAAAATCTTGAGGATGTTGTTCTGCTCGATGTTGATCATGCCCAGCGTGGCATCGAGCAGAAAGGTGACCTTGTTGGCCAGGAACGAGGCGTGGTCGCTGAGCGAAAGCACGTCGCGGGAAATGGTGCGGCAGCGGTTGCGCTGATCCTGCGGCATGGCGACCACGGTGGCCTGCTGCATGAACGCCAGGAGCCGCCCCAGGCTCACCAGGCTTTCGCGCGCCTTGGAAATGACATCGCCGCTGGAACCCACGCGGTCGAGGATACGGTTGAAATTGCGCGAGCCCGCCTTCCTGCGCAAGGTGGGCGTGAAAATCTCCGTGGACACCGAATCGAGATTGATGCCGATCTTCTCCAATGACTCGGCCAGCCGGTCGACGATGGACTCCAGCAGTCCCGTCATCAGCATCGGGGCCGAGGCGCAGCTCGCCGGATGGGTTTCGGCATAGGCGATGAAACGGCGAAACGGCACCGGGTCGGCGTAGCGGTTGGTGATCAGGCGGTCCTTGCCCAGGATGAAGGTGATCTGCGAATTCTCCGGCGCCCCGCTGTCGAGCCGGGTGACCAACGTCGCGGTCATGAACAGCCAGCCGTTTTCCTCGTACAGCCGCGCCGAGGCCTCCAGCTCACTCATTTCCTCGCGTGTCGGGACGTCTATCCCCAGTACGCGCTCGACCGCCCGTTCCTCCTCCTGCGAGGGTTCGAGCAGGTCGATCCACACGATCCTGGAGTCGACGGGTCCGCCGGGCGGCGGCACCTGCTCGCGCTTGAGACCCTGTGGCAGGACGCTGTAGAAGGTGATCACGGGCGGGGCCGCCCGCGATCAGTGCTTGTGTTCC
The DNA here is from genome assembly GCA_018240265.1 of Pseudomonadota bacterium. GTDB lineage: Bacteria > Pseudomonadota > Gammaproteobacteria > Steroidobacterales > Steroidobacteraceae > TMP-86. The sequence continues at coordinate 15,511 of JAFEGC010000602.1, forward strand.
TGCGCCGCCAGCGTGTCGATCAGCGGCATGATCTTGTCGGCGCCGCCCGCCATGCCGACATCGGTCACGTACTTGCCGTTGACGATGAAGGTGGGCACGGCCGTCACCCCGTAGCGCAGCGTGATCTGCTCGGCGCGCTGCAGGTTGGTCTCCACGTTGAAGGAGTGGTAGGCCTTCTTGAACTGCTCATCGGTGACGCCGAAGCGCTTCACGAACTCAAGCTGCTTGGCCTCGCTTTCCGCCGGGTTCTGCGACACCAGCATGTTGTTGTTCACGTGGATTTCCTTGAAAACCAGCGGATGCAGCTCATCGAGCTTGCCCAGATCCTGCAGTGTATAGAACAGCCGTGCGTGGGAGCGATGCACGTCGTTGTCCCACATCACTGGTACGCGCACGAATTTCACGTAAGCAGGTTTTTTCTTCAGCCAGGCTTCCACGATGGGTTCGATGGCATTGCAATGCGCGCAGCCGTACCAGAACACTTCCAGCACCTCGACCTGGTCGGGGCCGGCCGAGGTCGGCTGGCCCGGCACCAGACGCGTGTAGTTGGTGCCTTCCTTGAAGGGCGAGGCGGGCGTGGTGGCCGCGGCCGCCGTGCTGGCCACTGCGGCGAGCAGCGGGTTGTGCGCGCCGGTGTCGCCGGTGTTCTCCTCATAGGTCTCCGAGCCGTCCTCGTTCAGTCGCACCGAGCGCGTTGGCGGCGCGGATTTTTCGGCGGGTTCGCTGGTGGGCGCCGTGGTGGCGGGCGCCGGCGCGCTGGAGGGAGCGGCGGGTTCGGTGGTTGGTGTGGGCTCGGCCGCCTGGTGCTTGGCGCCGCAGGCGGTCAACAAGGTTGCGCTCAGCGCGAGCGCGCACAGGCGGTGAAACAGCATTTAGCGAATTCCTTGCAGATAAGAGGCCACATTGCGCATGTCGTCGGCGGTGAGCTTCTTGGAAATGCTTTGCATGATGTTGTTCGGACCCGTCGGGCGGGCGCCGGAGGCGTAGTCCTGCAGCTGCTTCACGGTGTAGACCGAGTGCTGGCCGCGAAGTGCCGGAAATTTCGCGGCATCGTTGCCACGCGCCGCCGGGCCGTGGCAGGCCATGCAGGCCGGAATGCCGCGCGAGGCGTCCCCGGCGCGGAACAGCTTTTGCCCCGCTTCCCAGGTGGAGGGGTCGGCCTCGAGGCCGGTGTTGCGCTGACTGTTGAAATAGGCGGCCAAATCCGCCATGTCCTCCGGGCTCAGCGCAGCGGCGTTGGGAGCCATGACCGCGTTGTTGCGCTTGCCTTCCTTGAAGTTCATCAGCTGCGCGGCGATGTAGTCCGTGCCCAGGCCGGCCAGGCTCGGCCACTCGGGGTTGACGCTGTTGCCGTTGGCGCCATGGCAGGCGGCGCACACGGCCGATTTGGCCGCGCCGCGCTCGGGATTGCCGGCTGCACCCGCGACTCCGCATAGAGCCGCCCAGAAAACCCATGCCGCAGCCACAGTCCGCTTCATCGTCCCCTCGCCTTGAAAAATGTCCCGATCGAAACGTAAAGACGCGAAATTGTACACTATGGCCTTGAAATCGTTAGTTCCCATGCCAGCATTCCCCGAGACCTCGTTCCTGACCAGCGCGGCCGCGCCGAAGCAGTTCGTCGCCGACACCGGCGCCGAGGTGGCGTTCGCGGGGCGCTCCAACGCTGGCAAGTCCAGCGCCCTCAATGCCCTTACCGGCCGCCGGGCGTTGGCCCGGGTCAGTCGTACCCCAGGCCGGACCCAGCTGGTCAATTTCTTCGCGGTGGCCGGTGCCGGCCGGTTGGTGGACCTGCCGGGCTATGGCTTCGCCAAGGTGCCCGATTCGGTGCGGGCCGGCTGGCGGTCGCTGATACAGGCGTATTTCGAGGAGCGCGAATCGTTGGCGGCGCTGGTGTTGATCGTGGATTCGCGCCGTGGCCTGGGTGAGCAGGACGTGGTCATGCTGGAGTGGGTGCTGGCGCGTGGTCGGCACGCGTACGTGTTGCTGACCAAGTCGGACAAGCTCACGCGTGCACAGGCCGCGCGCGTGCTGGCCGAGACCCGCGAGGCCTGCGTGGATGCCGGCGTGGGTGTGCAGTTGTTCTCGGCCCATGCCGGTCGGGGAGTGGAGGAGGCGCGCGCTGCGGTGATGGAGTTCATGAGCGGGGGTGGCGGTGCGCAATGAAGGAGCGCCAGCGCGCCACGAGGCTGGCGTATACGACACACGGATTGTCGGCGCACGTTACGAGCGGCGCACATAAAAAAGCCCCGATGGAAGCGTGAGCTGCCATCGGGGCAGACCAACCCGGCATGGGGATGACAACCGGGTCTTACCCGCTCAGGGAGAAGAGCGGGGAGCGGACTAGCCGCTCAACTGGTTAGATGAGGTCGGCTCGGAAAAGTTCAACCGCCACACCTTAAATTCTTTCCCCTCGATATGTTGCATAAAATAGGACAACGAGCGCTCATTGGCAATCGGTACGCTCCCTTATTTCCTTGATGTTCCGGATGTGATGTGAACGACAAGACCGAGCTGCTGCGGCAGCTGAAAATCGAGCGCCCGGACGACACCGAATCCCCGTCCCGCCTTCGCTGGTGGGTCGCGGCCGCGGTGGCGCTGGTTGTTGTATCCATAGCGATATATTTTTTGCTGCGTTCTTCGGCAATTCCGGTCACTGTTGCAGTGGCGCATCAAACTGGAGACGCTACCCGGGGTGCGGGCACCTCGCTCTTGGATGCCTCGGGTTACGTAGTGGCGCGCCGCCAGGCCACGGTGTCGGCCAAGATTACCGGCAAGGTGACCGAGGTGCTGATCGAGGAGGGCCAGCACGTGGACAAGGATGCGGTGGTTGGACGGCTGGACGACACCAACGTGCGCGCCGCGCTGGAGCAGGTCCGGGCTCAGCTCGCGTATTCGCAGGCCTCGCTGTCGCAAGTCAGCGTCAACCTGGCCAACGCCGAGCGCGACTGGAGGCGCAAGAACGAGCTGGTCCAGCAGCATTTTGTCAGCCAGGCGGACTTGGACAACGCACGCACCACGCTGGATGCGCTGCGCGCCGAGCTCGTCACCGCGCAGCGCGGCGTGGAAGTGTCCCGGCGCGGCGTGGACTCCGCGCAGCGCAATCTCGACGACACCGTGGTGCGCGCGCCCTTCGCCGGCGTGGTGACCGTGAAAGCGGCGCAGCCCGGCGAGATCGTCTCGCCCATTTCCGCCGGCGGCGGTTTCACCCGTACCGGCATCGGCACCATCGTGGACATGGACTCGCTGGAGGTCGAGGTGGACGTGAACGAGAGTTTCATCGCGCGCGTGCACGCCGAGCAGCCCGCCAGCGTCAGGCTCAATGCCTATCCCGATTGGCAGATTCCGGCGTACGTGATCGCCATCATCCCCACCGCCGATCGCGCCAAGGCGACGGTCAAGGTGCGCATCGGTTTCAAGGTGCGCGATCCGCGCATTTTGCCGGACATGGGCGCACGCGTGGCATTTCTGAGCGATGTGTCGCCCAGCAAGGCGTCGCGGGGCGATGCGGCGTCGAGTATCGCCGCGGTTGCTGCGGTAGAGCTACCCGCCGAGGCGGTGCAGGCGCAGGGCGAGAACGGCGTTGTATACGTCATCCACGATGGCAAGGTGGAGCGCCGCGCAGTGCGGCTCGGCGCGGCGGATGCCGGCGGGCAGCAGGTGCTGTCGGGTCTGGCCGTGGGCGAGCGCGTCGCGGTGGGGGATTTCGCCAGGCTCTCCGACGGGGCGAAGATCAAGGAGCAATGAATGGCGGCCATCATCTCGCTGCGCAACGTGGTCAAGCGTTACCTGCGCGGCAAGCAGAGCGTGGAGGTGTTGCATGGCATCGACCTCGACATCGAGACGGGCGATTTCGTCGCGCTGATGGGCCCTTCCGGCTCGGGCAAGACCACGCTGCTCAATCTCATTGGCGGCCTGGACACGCCTTCCTCCGGCGAGGTCAGCGTCGCCGGCGTGCGCATCGATGCACTGGGCGGCGCGCGCTTGGCGCGATGGCGCGCCCGCAACGTAGGCTTCGTGTTTCAGTTCTACAACTTGCTGCCGCAGCTTTCGGCGCAGCGCAACGTCGAGCTGCCGCTGCTTCTCACCTCGCTGTCGGCGGCCCAGCGCCGGCGCAACGTGCAGGCGGCGCTGGCCATCGTCGGGCTGTCCGATCGCGCCCACCACAAACCCTCGGAGCTGTCCGGCGGCCAGGCGCAGCGCGTGGCCATTGCCCGCGCGCTGGTATCCGATCCGACGCTGCTGGTGTGCGATGAGCCCACGGGCGATCTGGACCGGGCCACGGCGGATGAGATCCTGGGCCTGCTGCAGACGCTGAATCGCGAGCAGGGCAAGACCGTGGTCATGGTGACGCACGATCCGAAGGCCGCGGAATTCGCCACGCATCAGCTCTACCTGGACAAGGGCGAGCTGGTGAGTCGGAGCACCAAGGCCGTGGCGTGAAATTCCTGCCGCTGATCTGGGCCGCGCTGTGGCGCAAGAAGACGCGCACCGTGTTCACGCTGCTGTCCATCGTGGTGGCCTTCCTGCTGTTCGGTATGTTGCAGGGAGTGAACGCCGCCTTCAATTCGGCAGTGGACCGAGCCAATGTCAATCGGCTGATGGTGGCCAATGCCACCGCGTTCACCGAATCGCTCCCGTATGCCTATCTCACCCAGATCGAATCGGTGCCGGGCGTGTCCGCCGTGTCGCAACAGAGCTGGTTCGGTGGTTACTATCAGGACCCGAAGAATTTCGTGTTCTCCTTTCCGGTGGAGCCGCTGCGTTGGCGCCGGATCGGCACCGAGTATCGCATTCCGGAGGATCAGTTCGACGCCTGGGTGCGCACGCGCACCGGTGCGGTGGTCGGCGCGCAGCTGGCGGCGAAATACGGCTGGAAAATCGGCGACCGCGTGCCGCTGCACTCGGTCATCTGGACCAAGGCCGGCGGCGGCTCGGACTGGGAGTTCGACATCGTCGGCATTTTCACCTCGCCCGAGTTCGCCTCGCGCGAGAACCAGTTCCTGTTCAACTACAGTTACTTCGACGAGGCGCGCGTGTTCGGCAAGGGACGGGTGGGTTGGCTGGTGGTGCAGGTCGCCGATCCGCGCGCGTCCGCACGCATCGCCGCCGCCATCGATCATCTGTTCGCCAACTCGCCGGACGAGACCGAGACCAAGACCGAGAAGGAATTCCAGCAGTCGTTTCTGAAACAGATCGGTGACATCAACTTCATCGTCACGCGCATCCTGTTCGCGGTGTTCTTTTCGCTCCTGTTCGCCACCGGCAGTTCGCTCATGCAGTCGATGCGCGAACGCATTCCCGAACTCGCCGTGCTCAAGACCGTGGGCTTCACCGACGCCGGCGTGCTGCGGCTGGTGCTGGCCGAATCGGTGATGTTGTGCGTGCTGGCGGCGCTGGCGGGCCTCGCCGCCGCGGCGCTGCTGTTTCCCGCATTGCGTGATGCCATCGGCGTAGTCACTCTGCCGCGTGCCGTACTGGCCGAGGGCGTGGTGATCGCGGTGCTGCTGGCGCTGGCCACCGGCCTCTTGCCGGCCTGGCGCGCGCGTCGGCTCAGCATCGTCGATGCGCTGGCGGGGCGGTGAGATGGCGGGCCTCGCGAACCAGATAGCCGCCGTCACCGTCAACAATCTGCGCAGCGTGCCGCAGCGCGCCGGCGTGTCCGCCGTCATCGTCATCGGTATCGCGGTGACCGTGGCCGTGCTGGTGTCGGTGCTGGCCATGGCGACGGGGTTCGGCAAGACCCTGGCGAACACCGGCCGCGAGGACCGCGCCATCGTGTTGCGGGGCGGATCGCAGTCGGAATTGGCGAGCACCCTGTCGCGCGAGAACACGCTGACCATTCCCGATGCCCGCGGCGTACGCCGCTCCGCCGACGGCAAGCCGATCGCCTCGGCCGAGATGGTGGGCATCGTGAGCCTGAAGCAGAAGGCCACCGGTACCAAGGCCAACGTGACGCTGCGCGGCGTGGGACCGAAGGCTTTCGATCTGCGGCCGGAAATTCATCTCGTCGCCGGCCGCCTGTTCCAGCCCGCGGTGCGCGAGCTCATCGTCGGCAAGGCTGCGTTGGGCCAGTTCGAGGGCGTGGATCTCGGGCGGCGCGTGACCATCCACGACACCGAGTGGACCGTGGTCGGCGTGTTCGACAGCGGCGGCGGTTCACACGAATCCGAGCTGATGGCGGACGCGGAAACCGTCCTGTCGGCCTATCGCCGCAACCTGTTCCAGAGCGCGACGGTCATGCTCGAGTCGCGTCAGGCCTTCGATGCCTTCAAGGACCAGCTCACCACCGACCCCACGCTGTCGGTGGACGTGAAGCGCGAGACCGAGTATTACGCCGAGCAGTCCAAGCAGCTGTCGCGGCTGCTGTTCTTCGTGGCCTACATCGTCGGCGGCATCATGGCGGTGGGCGCCGTGTTCGGCGCGCTCAACACCATGTATTCGGCGGTCTCGGCGCGCGCACTGGAAATCGCGACGCTCCGCGCCATCGGATTTGGCGCGCTGCCGGTGGTGATCTCGGTGTTCGTCGAGGCCCTCGCGCTGGCGCTCATCGGCGGCGCGCTGGGCGCGGCCGCGGCCTGGATTTTTTTCAACGGCAGTTCGGTCAACACGCTGGGTTCGAATTTCACCCAGGTGGTGTTCCAGCTCACCGTGACTCCATCGCTGGCAATGAGCGGCATCGTGTTGGCCTGCATCGTCGGCATCCTGGGCGGATTGTTCCCTGCCATCCGCGCCGCGCGTTTGCCCATCGCCGCGGCGCTGCGTGCCGGCTGAGGCCACGCGGACCGCGCTCAGCCCAGGTTGACCCGCAACAGCGACCCCACCAACGCCGTGAACGCCATGGCCACCGCGCCCCACACGGTTACGCGCAGCGCGGCGGTGAGGGTGGGCGCGCCGCCGGTGCGGGCGGAGATGCCGCCCAAGGTGCCGAGAAACAGCAGGGAACAAACCGCGATGGCGCCCACGCGTAGTTCGGCCGGCGCAAACGCGGCGGCGGCGAGCGGCAGCGCCGCACCGGCGGCGAAGGTGGCCGCGGAGGTGAGCGCGGCCTGCAACGGATTGGCCGTCACGGTTTCGCTGATGCCCAGCTCATCGCGCATGTGCGCTCCCAGTGCGTCTTTTTTCATCAACTGCACCGCCACTTCGCGCGCAAGGCCGCGCTCCAGGCCGCGTCGCGCATAGATACCCGCGAGTTCCTCGTGTTCGTGTTCCGGATCGCTGGCCAGTTCCTCGCGCTCGCGCGCGATGTCGGCCTGCTGCGTGTCCTTTTGTGAAGCGACCGACACGTATTCGCCGGCGGCCATGGACATGGAACCCGCAACCAGCCCGGCTACTCCGGTGACGAGGATTTGATCGTGTGTGGTCTGCGCCGCAGCCACGCCGATCAGCAGACTCCCGGTGGAGACGATGCCATCATTGGCGCCGAGCACGGCCGCGCGCAGCCAGCCGATGCGTTGGGTGCGATGCGCTTCGCGATGCTTGGCCATGCGCGCATTGTAGACACTCGCCGGTCAGAAGAAAGTCCAGGTGACGGCCAGTGACACCAGTGAGGCGCGATTGATGCTGGGCAAGTTGAATCGTTCGTATTCCAGTCGCGCGCCCAGGCTCCCGAAGTGCGCCTGCATACCGACGCCCCAGGTGAAGTCGGTGCTGTCGAGCTTCAGGTTGCGGATGCCTGCTTCGCGATAGTTGGCGCGGGAACGCGCCACGCCGGCCTTGCCGAATACATCCACGAACGGTAGCGGGAGGTAGCCCAGGACTGCGGCATCGAACAGTTGGGCGTCGGAACGGACCGGGCCGTCGGCGCCGTAACCGTGGGTCCTGCCGAGGTCGACGTAGTTGACTTCCGCACTGAGGACATCCAGTGGGCGGAAGCCGGCGATGAGCTTGTAACCTTGGTCCTTGTCATCGTAGTTGATCTCCGAAAGATTGAAGCGGCTTTGGTCCGGCGAGAGTTGACTCTGGCCCAGACCGGCGCCGACATAAAAGCCGTGATCGGCGGCGTGCGCCGCGCCGATGCCGGCGACACTCAAGACAAACAGGGCGGTTGTGGCTTTCATACCTACCTTCGGAGAACCCTACACGCCCTGTGTGACTGTTCGGAGAAACGCCAGTTCCCGCCGTCGCGGATTTGTCGCCGGCTGGCGACGGAAGCTGTGGCGTGGATGATACGGCGTCGATGCTTGCGCCGGACTGAAGTGGAACTGCGCGATGCTGCGCGGACGCGGAAAAAAGACTTGGTGTCAGTGCGCCTGGTCCCAGTTGCGCCCCGTGCCCACTTCGACCTTGAGCGGCACGCGCAAGTCCGCGGCGCGCGCCATGCGCGTGTGCAGTTCTTCGACGATGCGCGGCGCTACGTCATCGTCGGCTTCGACCACGAGTTCGTCGTGTACCTGCATGATCAGGCAGGCCGGGATGCGCTGCGACTGCAGCCAGTCGTCCACATCGATCATGGCGCGCTTGATGATGTCGGCGGCCGTGCCCTGCATGGGTGCGTTGATGGCGCTGCGCTCGGCGTACTGCCGCATGGCCTGATTGCGCGAGTTGATATCGGGCAGGTACAGCCTCCGGCCGAACACGGTTTCCACGAAGCCTTGCTCATGCGCCAGCCGGCGCGTCTCGTCCATGTAGCGCCGTACGCCGGGATAGCGCTGGAAATACAAATCCACGTATTCTTGCGCCTGCCCGCGCGCAATGCCGAGCTGGCGCGCCAGGCCGAAGGCCGACATGCCGTAGATGAGCCCGAAATTGATGGCCTTGGCGGAGCGGCGCTGCTCGACGCTCACCGACTCGAGCGGCACGCCGAACACTTCG
>JAFEGC010000603.1 GCA_018240265.1 Pseudomonadota bacterium
TCAAGTATCGATTGGCATACGTGGTCAACGGCCGCTGTGCTTTGCGATTCGACAACGAGGCGGGTAAAGGCGATCACATGCACGTTGGCGAAACCGAGACCTCGTACGGCTTCACCGACCTTTCGACCTTGCAGGCGGACTTTTGGCGGGCGATCGGTAAACGGAGGAGAAACAGGTGACCACGGTGACGATCGGAGTATCTTCGGTGAAGCAGACGCGCCGTCGTACGGCCGAAGCTCTGCGCGGCCGGCGGCAAGGAACCTACATCTCGTTCGCATCGGAAGATCTGCTGTGGAGAACATTGACTCCCAAGCGTTGGGCGCTGCTAAAACTGATGGCCGGACAGGGTGCATTGGCGATACGCGAGGTAGCCCGGCGGGCCGGTCGCGACGTCAGGGCCGTGCACAGTGACATCCACGTTCTGCTCAAGGTCGGAGTACTGAATCGCGACGGCGACGGCCGGGTGTTATTCCCCTACGACCGCATCCACGTGAACTTCGTCATGCACGCCGCGGCTTGACTTCGAGTTGCGTGGTACGGCGCGCCGCGCTCCTTCCGCATTCAAGGGCAATGATTCCATCAAAGAATCTTATCGCCGCAGCGCGTGAGCGACTACAATTCGCGCCCTGATGGACGTCTCCCACCTTCTCGATTCCCTGAACGACGCGCAGCGCGAGGCCGTAGCCGCTCCGCTCGCACCCGCCCTGGTGCTGGCCGGCGCCGGCAGCGGCAAGACCCGCGTGCTGGTGCACCGTATCGCCTGGCTGATCCAGGTCGAAGGCGTCTCGCCGCACGCCATTCTCGCGGTCACCTTCACCAACAAGGCGGCGGCGGAAATGCGCGGCCGGGTGGAATCGCTCCTGCGCATTCCCACGTCCTCCCTGTGGATCGGCACCTTCCACGGCCTCGCGCACCGGCTGCTGCGCATGCATTGGCGCGAGGCGGGGCTGGCGCAGACTTTCCAGATCCTGGACAGCGATGATCAGAGTCGGCTCATCAAGAAGGTGCTCAAGGCGCTGGACCTGGACGAGACGCGCTGGGTGCCGCGCGAGGTGCAGTGGTTCATCAACTCCCAGAAGGACGAGGGCCTGCGCCCCAAGCATATCAAGGACGATGGCGACCCGATGCGCCGGCAGCTGGTGAAGATCTACCAGGCCTACGAGGAGGCCTGCCAGCGCGCCAACGTGGTCGACTTCGCCGAGCTGCTGCTGCGGGCGTACGAAATCTGGCGCGATCATCCGCCGCTGCTCGCGCATTATCAGCAGCGTTTCCGGCACATCCTGGTGGATGAGTTCCAGGATACCAACACCATCCAGTACAAGTGGCTCACGCTGCTGGCCGGCTCCGCCGGGCTGCCGTTCGTGGTGGGTGATGACGATCAGTCCATTTACCGCTGGCGCGGCGCGCGGGTGGAGAACCTGCTGCAGTTTCGTCGCGATTTTCCCGCCGCCAAGCTGTTCCGGCTGGAACAGAACTACCGCTCCACCGGCACCATCCTCAAGGCGGCGAACGCGCTCATCGCCAACAACTCCGGGCGCATGGGCAAGACGCTGTGGACCAGCGACGCCGACGGCGAGAAGGTGCGCGTGTACGCCGCGTTCAACGAGCGCGACGAGGCCGAGTTCGTGGTCAACCGCATCCGCGAGTGGTGCAATGCCGGTGGCGCGCGCAGCGAAGTGGCCATCCTGTACCGTTCCAATGCGCAGTCGCGGGTGCTGGAAGAGGCGTTGATCAACGCGCGCATGCCGTATCGCGTTTATGGTGGCCTGCGCTTTTTCGAGCGCGCGGAAATCAAGGACGCACTGGCCTACCTGCGGCTCCTGTCCAGCCGCGACGACGGCTCGTTCGAGCGCGTGGTCAATCTGCCGACGCGCGGCATCGGCGCGAAAACCCTGGACACGGTACGTGAACTGGCGCGGGCGCAGAACCTCTCGCTGTGGGCGGCGGCGCAGGCCAGCGTGCGTGGCGCACTGCCACAGAAGGCGGCGCATTCCTTGCAGGGTTTTCTCACGCTCATCGACAAGCTTCAGTCGGAAACCGCGGGCCTACCCTTGCACGAGCAGGTGGACCACGTAGTGCAGACCTCGGGCCTGGTCGAGCATTTCAAGAAGGAAAAAGGCGACCGGGGAGAGGCGCGCATCGACAACCTGGACGAGCTGGTGAGCGCGGCACGCGGCTTTACCGGCGAGCCGGGCGCGGAGCTTTCTCCGCTGGATGCTTTTCTCGCCCACGCCGTGCTGGAGTCGGGCGAGGCGCAGGGCGGAGCGTTCGAGGATTGCGTGCAGATGATGACCCTGCACTCGGCCAAGGGCCTGGAATTCCCGGTGGTGTTCATGACCGGCATGGAGGACGGGCTATTTCCGCACCAGCGGTCCATCGGCGAGATCGCGAACCTGGAGGAGGAGCGGCGGCTGTGTTATGTCGGCACCACGCGCGCCATGCGCCAACTGTATTTGACCTATGCGGAACAGCGCCGCCTGCACGGCGTGGACACCTTCGGCATGCCCTCGCGTTTCATCGGCGAACTGCCGCCGGAGCTGCTGGACGAGGTGCGCCCGCGGGTGCAGGTATCGCGGCCGGTGTTCACGCCGCGGCGTCCGGTGGAAGAACCGGTGGCGCCCGGCATGCGTATGGGAAGCCGCGTGCGTCACGCCAAATTCGGCGACGGCGTGATCCTGAATTTCGAAGGCAACGGACCGCAGGCGCGCATCCAGGTGAATTTCGAGCGCGCCGGCTCCAAGTGGCTGATGCTGTCCTACGCCAACTTGGAGGTTGTGTAAACTGAGCCCTCTGTGAAAATCATCATCCGGGGTGCCAGGCAGGTGGGCCGAACATGCCGCTTACCACGTGTCCCGCGGATCGGTGGCACCTGCGTCAGAACGCTAACAGCCATACCTGCTGCCGCTCACACCCGATACACGGGACATTCTCGATGAATACACCGGCCGACCGATCCAGCAGTTACTGAAGTACGCGAGAACCTCATGGCGCAGTATTGGCGAGCATGTCATCCTTCGCATGACAACCACGACCTGCCGGATCACCGGCATCACCTGTACATTCGCACTGAGTCTCACCGGCTGCTATTCGCTCGGACCGAAATCGATGACGCACGACCGGTACCAATACGCGGCATCGCTGTCGGATTCCTGGAACGAGCAGACGTTGCTCAACATCGTGAAGATGCGCTATGTCGACCCCCCATCGTTCGTGGACGTCGGCAATATCGTGGCCAGCTACAGCCTGCAGCAGGGGCTTGCGGTTGGCGGATCGATGGTTCATGGAGGCACCATCGGCAACAGTGCAACGCTGAGTGCGTCCGGAGTCCTCACGACCTCGCCGACGATCACCTACAACCCGCTGATCGGGAATAAATTCATAAGAAACCTTGCGACACCGATACCACCCGAACAGATTTTCCTGAGCATTCAGTCCGGATTGCCTGCCGATGTGATCCTGTTTGCCTCGCTGGCCTGGATCAATGGCCTGAAGAATCAGGAGGCCACCCTAGATGGCATCACGCCAGCCGACCCGCGCTTCCACCGCATGCGGGCCCTGGCAAAGGCCATTCAGCAGTCAGGCGCCCAACGCATCGTGGTACGCAGAGAATCGGACGAAGAGCTGGCGACTTTCATGACCTTGCCCACGGAGCATGCTTCGCCGCAGATACTGGCCGAGATCGCGGAGTTCCGCCAGCTCCTTGGCCTGGATCCAGATGCTACCGAGTATCGTATCGTAAACGGAACGACAGCCAGCAATGGACGGGAGATTGCCGTCGTCTCACGTTCGATCCTCGGACTGATGCGAACCATGGCGGCACAGGTCGAAGTGCCTGCCGAGGACCTGGTTCAGACGCGGGCATTTCCCGGATTCGAGCAGGAAAGGGACGTTCCGGGCATCGTTCGCCTGATCCGCATCCACAGCGGCAAGTCCCTTCCTGCGGACGTGCTGGTGAACGTCAGGTATCGCAACACCTGGTTCTGGCTCGATGACAGCGATCTGGAATCCAAGCAGGCATTCGCGCTGATCATGATGCTGTTCACCATGATCGATACTGGAACACCGCAGAATCAGCCGGTGCTGACGATCCCGGCGCACTAGAAAAAAGCGGGTCATCGTGGAAACGGGTGGGAGAAAGTTGATCATCGCACCGCCTGCGGCGGTGCGATCGCTGCTCTGATGGTGTCAGACCGCCTGTTCGATCGACTTCACCCCACGCCGCGGCACGTCAGCTCCGGATACGCACCCCGCGAGGATCAAGCGGCGCACGCACATGGACCGTCGCCGGCACCCTTATGCCTGCAATCTCGATCTCGTAACGTCCCCCGGCCAGTTGTTCTACGGTAAGCAGGCGATCCTCGCCCGAAACGTATCCCAGCGCCACGCTCCGACCCAGGCTGTGACCGTAGGCACCCGAAGTCAAGTGACCGGCTGGGCGACCGTCACGAATGATGAGTTCGCCGCCCCAGATCACCGCCTGCGGATCCTCGAGTGTGAACGCCGCGAGGCGGCGCGAGACGCCCGCGGCCACCTGTTGCTCGATAACTTCACGCCCACGGAATGCAACGCCCTTGTCACATCGGACCGCAAACAGCAGTCCAGCCTCGACCGGCGTGTAGTCCGGCGTGAGCTCGCGCCCCCATGCGCGGTATGCCTTCTCGAGCCGCAGCGACTCGATCGCGTAGTAACCTGCATTCACGAGTCCGAATGATCGACCGGCCTCGCTCAATGTCTCGAAGACCGACACAGTTTGCTCGACGGGCACATACAGCTCCCACCCGAGTTCGCCCACGTAAGTGATGCGTGTCGCTCGAACCGTGGCGTAGCCGATGTCGATCTCGCGACTCGACCCGAACGCAAAAGCTGCGTTGCCAAAGTCCGCGCGCGAAACGGAACTCAGCAGTTCACGAGAGCGCGGTCCCATCACGGCAAGTACGCTGATCATGCCCGTGATGTCGATAAGCACGCAGTGTCGGCCGGCCGGAATGTGCCGCTCGATGTAGTGGGCATCACGAGTGGCCTGCGCCGAGCCCGACACCAGCAGGTACTCATCGTCTGCCAGCCGAGTAGCGGTGAGGTCCGATTCGAAACCGCCGCGATCGTTGAGCAAGGCTGTGTAGACGGTTCGGCCGACTGGAACGGCCACATCGTTCGCGGCAAGGTATTGCAGCACATCCTGTGCATCCCGACCCTTGACCAGGAACTTGGAAAATGACGTCATGTCGAACAAAGCCACATCCCTGCGAGCCGCCAGGTGCTCCTGTGCCGATGCGGCAAACCAGTTCTGCCGCCCGAAGGAATACTCGTTCGACGGCCTGCTGCCGGGAGCACCGAACCAGTTGGCCCGCTCCCAACCCATGCGGCTGCCAAAGCAGGCGCCAGCGGCCGCGAGCTGCGAGTACAGCGGCGAGCGACGCAGGGGGCGGGCACTGTCAAGTTCGCGGTTCGGCCACGGCATCGCGTAGTGCAGTCCCAGGGTCTCCTTGACCCGTTCGCGCAACCACCGATCGTTGCCGTTGAATCGTGCGAAACGGCGGATATCGACCGGCCACAAGTCCATGGTTGGCTCGCCAGCCACGATCCATTCGGCAAGCGCCATGCCCGCGCCGCCCGCAGAGGCAATGCCCATCGAGTTGAATGCGGCGCCGACATAGAAATTGCGCAGCTCCGGTGCCTCGCCGAGCAGGAAATTGTTGTCAGGCGTGAACGACTCGGGCCCGTTGAGCAACTGCTTGACACCACAGTCGGCGAGCATCGGTACGCGGTGAATCGCGTTCCGCATCAGGATCTCGAACTGCTCCCAATCCTCCGGGAGCAGCTGGAACTCGAACGGCTCCGGAATACCGTCCATACCCCACGGCTTGGCATCGGGCTCGAAACCTCCCATCACCAGACCGCCAACCTCCTCCTTGAAATAGACGTATCCGTCCGGGTCACGCATCACCGGCAGATCCGGATGAGCGCCATCGAGCCGTTCGGTCACGAGGTAGAAATGCTCGGCAGAATGCAACGGAATGGTCACGCCGCACAGTCGCCCGACCGCCTTGGCCCACTGTCCGGCACAGTTGACGACGGTCTCGCATACAACCTCACCCTCCCCGCCCATCTTGTCGCACCATCGGACTCCCGCAACAGCCCCAGCCTGCACCGAGACACCCGTCACTCGCATGCCCTCGATGATGCGCACGCCTCGGCTGCGTGCACCGCGGGCGAGCGCTTGTGTCAAGTCGCTCGGATTGCACTTGCCGTCACCGGGCAGCCAGACCGCTCCGACCAGATCGTCAGTACGCATCAGCGGCCAGTGCCGGTGTGCTTGCGCCGGACTTACGACGTCGCAATCCACGCCGTAAGCGCGGGCGATGGCCGCGGTCCGACGTAGTTGCGTCATTCGCGCCGCAGTCCTGGCCACAGTCAGCGACCCGCAGTTCTTCCAACCTGAGGCGAGTCCGGTCTCCTGTTCGAGACCAGCGTAGAGCTGCGTCGAGTAGCGGACTAAGCGTGTCATGCTCTCCTGGGCACGAAGCTGACCCACGAGGCCTGCGGCATGCCAGGTGGTACCGCAGGAAATCCGTCCCTGCTCGAGCAACACGACATCGGCGCAACCGAGTTTTGCCAGATGGTAGGCAGTCGAGCAGCCGACGATGCCGCCGCCGATGATCACGACCCGTGCATGCGCCGGGACCGGGTCTCTGGTCATGACAGCCCCTCAACCGCCGGCGCGGGCAGCGACCGCAATCGATATGCCGAGCACCTGCATCGACTGGTGGATCGCCTCGACGGCACCACCCATGCCGTGCTCCCCGAGCTGGCCCATGCAGCCGACACGGAATGTCTCGGCCGTCGTCAGCTTGCCCGGATACAGGATGTAGCCGCGCGACTTGACAGCACCGTAGAAGCTGCTGAACGCATAGCCCGGCGACGGTGGCGCATGGAACGTGACGATGATCGGAGCCTGGATGGCCAGTGGCAGGAAGCTTTGGAGGCCGAGCCGTTTGAGACCCTCGATCAGAATCCGGCAGTTTTCCCGGTAGCGCCTCGCACGGGCGAACAGCCCCCCCTCCTCCAGGTACTGTTCGATGGCCGAGTCGAATGCGGCGACCACGTGCGTTGGAGGCGTGAAGCGCCATTGCGTGGTCTTTTGCATGTATTCCCACTGCTCGTAAAGGTCCATGGCGAGCGAGTGGCAGTTACCCTTTGCACGAACCAGCGCCTCTCGCCGCGCGATCACGAAGCCCATGCCGGGAGGGCCCTCGAGGCACTTGCCTGAGGCGGCGATCACCGCCTCGAATGGCGTCTTGCGTGCGTCGATCTCCAGGACACCAAATGAGCTCATCGCATCCACGATGAGACCCCGGCCGCGACGGGCAACGACATCGGCGACGGCCTGCAAGGGGTTCAGGATGCCGGCACTGGTTTCGCAGTGGACCAGCGCGACATGTGTAATCCCTGGGTCTGCGGCAAGTTCGCGATCGACGTCCGCGGCACTGACTGCCACGTCCTCGGCATAGTCGATCGTCGTCAACCGGCGGCCCAGCACCCGGCAGATCCGGGCAATGCGTTGACAGTAGGCGCCGTTCTGCGGAACAAGCACGTGACCGTCGCGCGGAACCAGCGTCCCGATCGCAGCCTCGACCGAGAAGGTCCCGCTGCCCTGCATCGGCACGCACTCGTGAGTCGAGTCCCCGTACACGATCTCCAAGAGTCGGCTGCGTATTCGTCCCGTGATCTGGTTGAAGTCCACGTCCCACGAACCCCAGTCACGCAACATGCTTTGCTTGGTCCGCGTCGATGTGCTCAGCGGGCCGGGGGTTAGCAGCACCGGTGATTCGGTAGTCGCCATGGTGGTTTGCCGATTGTCTACAAATTACTGATTGCAGTCTACTCTTTGATCCAGGAGAATTGCCAGATGGCCAATCCGACGTCGTTGCAGATCCTGCTGGAGACTTCGCTTCCCGCAGCAATCCAGACGGAAATCGAGAAACTGATCCTGGTGGGAGAACTTTGCCCTGGCCAGCGGATCAACGAGGCGCTGCTGGCCGAACGGTTCCACACCAGTCGGGGGCCCGTCCGGGAAGCCTTGCGCGCACTCGAGGAATGCGGTCTCGTGCGTGCCGAGCGCAACCGGGGTTCGTTCGTCCGGTCTGTCTCCCTCGGTGAAGCAGACGAAATATACGATCTTCGCGAAGTACTCGACGAGTTCGTCGGACGCAAGCTCGCCGAATGCATTTTGGCCGAGCAGCTCACGCAGCTCCGGTCTTTTCTCGCCGAGATGGATGTTGCCGTGGCCCGCAAGGACCTGACCGGATATCATCAGATCAATCTGCGCTTTCATGAAACGCTGGTGGACTTCGTCGGAAATTCGCGCCTTTCAGCTACCTATCGGCGCTTGACAAAGGAACTCCTCATGTATCGCCTGCACGGCCTCAAGGAAGGCGGCGGTTTCTCAGTGTCGAATGCCGAACACAAGACAATCGTCAAGGCCATCGCTTCGCGTGACCCGGAGCGGGCTGGCCGTGCGCTGCGGACCCATGCGAGCGACAGCCGTACGCGAATGCACCGGGCGGCGATCGCGGCCGGGAGCCGGGTGGCGCGCTGACCGGGGCACCACGGTAGTAGTTGACAACAATGTGTCAACTGTCGACAATCTACGGGCAACTGTATCGACACACCCGCTGACCGGAGTTCCCGATGAGCGCAATCAGCAGGCTTTCCCCGACGGGTCGGGTTCCGGACGAAATCCGCCGGGCATCTGCGCAACAACAGCAGTTCGAGCGTGAGAACACCCTGAACCGCGTCGGTTTCGTCATGCTTGATTGCTCGGGCACGACAATGGACCGCTACGTCGATGCGCCGGCGATCGTGTTCGTCGAGGTGTTCAGCAAGTACGGCCTTGACATCACCATGGATGAGGCGCGCAGACCCATGGGACTGCGCAAGGACCTGCACATCAAGGCGATCACCGAGATCCCCTCGGTTCGTGAGCGATTCATCGCAAGGTTCGGGCGTGAGCCGGACAAGAATGACATCGACAAGATGTTTGCTGTCTTCGTGCCAACGCAAATCGCGCTCCTCAAGACAGGCAACTACCATGAACTTTTGCCCGGAACCGCCGAGGTGGTGCAGAAGTTGCGGGAGGATGGCGTCCGGATTGGCGTTACCACCGGATTCACCCGTGCCATGCTTGACATCCTGCTCGCAGGAGGCGCCCAACAGGGGTTTCGGCCCGACACCTCCTGCGCCGGAGACGAGGTAGAGATGCCCCGCCCCGGCGCCTACATGGTCATCAAGAACCTCGAACGCATGGGCGTGTACAACCTGCGCAACGCCATGCGCCGGACGATCAAGGTGGATGACACCGTCTCCGGAGCTGGCGAAGGGGCGCCGTTGTGCTGGCGAGTAGCCGTATCGAGGTGGAGCAATTACGTGGTCGACAGCTGGGCCGTCGCCAAGGCGCTGACAGCGGAGCAGCTTTCAGCCCGGGAGCGGGCTTCGAAGGAGAAACTCATCCTCGAAAGCGGCGCTCACTACGTGATCGACGACCTGCGTGACCTGCCAGCGGTTGTGGCCGAGATCAACCAACGGCTTGCGCACGGCGAAAACCCCGACTGAGCAGGCGTGCCGAATCACCGTGCCGAAGCGGGCCGCACAGCTCGTCGCTACAGTCGCCCGCGACGGCGCTCGAAGCGCATCAGGAACCACGTTGAAGTCGTGGTCACAGCACCAACCAGCAGGAGCAGCAAAAAGACAGCCGGGACACCCGCGGTCTGCTTGACCCATGCGATCAGAGGCTCCTGCAGGATCGGACCTGTCGATCCGCAGCCATTGATGACACCTGCGGCAAGTGCAGCGCGCCGACGGCTGCCAACATCCATGGCGCACGCGCCAGCGAGCAGCGAATCTGGCCCGAGTTGCATGAACCCGATGACACCGAGCAGCACGACGAACATCCCCGTGGACGACAGGCCCACGAGCCACAATGCTGCGGTGGCGGCAAGACAGCCAAAAGTCATGTAGAAGATCACCGGTGTGCGCCGCGCTCCCGGCAACCGATCAGACAGCCAGCCCGCGGCGATCACACCGAGCAGCCCTACCCAGTCGAACACCGTAGACAGATACGCAGCCCTGTCCTCGGCAACGTGGAAGGTCTCCGTCAAAATCAGGGCCGACCACGAATCGAGTGCGTAACGCAGAAATTTCAGGCCAAAATAGATCCCACCCATCGAAAGGACGAGCAGCACGAATGAGCGCGTCAGGGGCGCCTGCTCCGTCTGTGTCGCATCGCGTGCACCCGTCGCAGCGGGCACCTCATGCAGCGAAAGGCCGACGGATTCGGGGCGTTCCTC
>JAFEGC010000604.1 GCA_018240265.1 Pseudomonadota bacterium
GGAAACCCTTTGATCTGCATCGAAGCACGCTGCCCCTTTGCGGCTGAACCCGATGAAATCGCGTCACACCATCCTGCACGTCATCGACTCGCTCGACCTGGGTGGCGCGCAGTCGGTGCTCATCAACCTGATCCGTCACGGTGATCGCAGCCGCTTCAACTACGAAGTGGCGACCATGCACGGGCACGGCGTCTACTGGGATGCGGTGCGGGAGCTGGGCATACCGGTGCATTCGCTGTCCGTTCATCCGCTGCTTCCGAGCTACGTGCCGGCGCTGCTGTGGCTGTGCGCCTCGCGCCGCTACGACATCGTGCATGCACATCTGCTCGGCTCCAATCTCATCGCCAAGCCCCTGGCGGCGCTGTGCCGGGTCAAGGTGCGGATCAACCACGATCATTGCAACGACAAGACAGGCATGAATCGGTGGCTGGTGCGCGCGGACAAACTGGTGAACCGGTTGTCCACGCATGTGATCGCGGTGTCTGGTTCCGTGCGGGACTACGCCATCTGCCACGAGGGGCTGCCGGCGGATCGCGTCGACACCGTGTACAACGGCATCGACCTTGCGCGGTTCCAGCCCGGCCCGGAGAAACGCACCGAGGCGCGCGCGCGCTTCGGTCTGCCGCAGGATGCCTTCGTGGTCATCGGCGTCGGCCGGTTGTCGTATCAAAAAAATTTCGGGCTGTTTCTCCAGGTGGCGGCGCGCGTGCTCAAGGATCGGCCGCAAGCCTATTTCGCGATCGCCGGCACCGGCGATGAGGAAGCAGCGCTGCGACAGCAGGCGCGGGAGCTGGGCCTGGAGCCCAGGCTCAAGTTTCTTGGGTTCGTCGCAGACATGCGCGCGCTGTACCCGGCGGCGGATGTGCTGATGCTGACTTCTCGCTACGAGGGCCTGCCCATCACCATCCTGGAGGCCATGGCCACCGGCACGGCCATCGTGTCGTCGAATCTGGACGGTGTGCAGGAAGTACTGCGAGACGATGTAGACAGTGCGCTGGTGACACCGGGCGATGCGGAAGGCTTCGCGCAGCGCCTGCGCGCGCTCATGGATTCGCCGCAGCTGATGCAGCGTTACCGGCAGGCGGCACTGACCAAGGTGCGCACGACATTCTCGGCCGAGGCGGCCACGCGGGCGGTGGAGTCGATCTATCTCAGGTATCTTCAGGACGCCGCGGCAAGTCCGTCCCCGGCTGCGCCAGGAGACGATCCAGATTCCGCAACGCTCGATCCAATGGCAGAACGATGATCTTATCCATGTAGAGAGGCTCCGTGCCGCCGTAGAGGAAGTAACAGTGCGCGGCCGGGTAGTCCTGCTTGAATTCCTTCAGGCCTCGCAGATCGGTCGAATGCACGTTCGCCGAGCGTTTTACCTCTATCGCCAGCAGTCCCTTTGAGCCGTACAGCACGAAGTCCACTTCGAGGCCGTGGCGGGTACGCCAGAAATAGAGTTCATACCCGTGCTCGCCGTAGTCGTTGACTGCGCGCAGCTCCTGCAACACCAGTGTTGCGAGCGCCGGCCCGTCGATATCCGCGTTCGAATCGAGCGGTCCGGAGGGGCGAATTGCGCGAAATACGCCGGCATCAAAGTAGTAGAACTTGCTGTGCGTGATCAGCTTGCGTTTGGCCTTTTTCGAAAACACCGGCAACCGCACGGCGATCAACAAATCTTCCAGCAGCGAAAAATAGTTTTCGACCACGCTGCGCTCGATGTGAGCCTCGCGCGCCACTTCGCTCGCGTTGACAATGGATCCCTGGGAGAAGCTGGCGGCTTCCAGAAAACGTGAGAAAGGGGCGATGTTGCGGATCAGCCCTTCCTGCAGTACTTCCTGCCTGAGATAGGTTTGCACGTAGTCCTTCAGATACTTCGCCGGATCCGGCTCGCTGAAGCGGGCGGGAAGGTTGCCGAAGCTCACGGAATTCTCGAGGCGAAAGGCATTGCCTTGCTCAGAAGCGGTGAGCGCATGCATGTGATAAGTAAGCGCGCGCCCGGCGAGCAGATTCACGCCTTCGCGCCGCAGTTTGCGAGCACTGGAACCCGTGAGCGCAAAGACGCGTCTTTGCGATTCGATGAGGTCGTGCACTTCGTTGAGCAGTTCCGGCACACGCTGCACTTCGTCGATGACAATCCAGCCCAAATGAGAAGGCGGAATCAGGGAGCGCAACTGAGCGGGGCGGGCGGATAGCCGATTGTAGAACTCCGATTGCAGCAGATTGATGAACAGGGCATCCGGCACCTGATCGTGGAGCCAGGTGGTCTTGCCGGTGCCGCGAGGCCCGAAAAGGAAGAAGCTTTTTCGGACTTTCAGGGGCTTTTTTAGTGCCCGTTGGAACATGGCCGGAGTCGCGTACAGAGCCTTTGGAGGGGCTATTCTACAGAAATCCTGGATAAATGAGGTTTATACTCGCAAAAATCCCGGAAAAATGGGATTACAATAGGCAAATAGCTTACCCTGGGTGCCCTTGGGCGTCCGCGATTTCGAGCAGCCGCGGCCGCGCCTGTGAGGGCAGTACCAATTGTGCGATCAGGGCGCAGGCCACCTGGATGGGGCTCGCCAGCCGGCCGGTCGAGAACGGCGCGTTGGTCTGGTCGGTGAGCATGCGCGGCAGGCGCGCGATGACGAACTGCAGCTCGCGCGCTTCCTGCGCCAGCGCCTGGATCAGGCCCTCCTGTGCACCTTTGGCGGCCAGATAGTGCGTGAAACCCGGTACCGGTACGCTCAAGTAACAGGTGGAAATATGCACGAACTGGCCGCCGCGATGCAGATGCGGTAGCAGCCGGCGCACCGTGGTCAGCGTGATCGCAAGGTTGCGGTGAGTGAAGGCCAGGATGTCCTCGTCGCTTTGTTCGACCAAGCGTGCGTCGGCAATGGCGGGTGCCGCGTTGCTGATGATGAAATCCAGGGGGCCAAGCGGCTGCAGTTCCTGGCCGAGTCGTTCGACCGCAGTGCTATTTTCGAGATCTGCGCCAACAGCCATGGCCTGGCCGCCGATGTCACGGATTCGCTGAACGATATCCTCGACCTCGGAGGTGGCGCCACGATGATGCAGGATGACCTGAGCCCCCGCCCGGGCGCTGACCAATGCCATCGCCGCGCCGAAGCCGCGGGCGGCGCCCGTGACCAGCACCCGCTGACCGCGTAACGGCTGGGAACCCTGCCACGGGTCGGCCATGGATAGGGACGGCACCACCGGCCACGGCCGGCGAAAGGCGCTCAGGCGCAGTCGCTCGATGCCGGTACCTGTTGCCAGCAGCGCGAAACGGTTGAAGCGATCGTCGACAACCGCCTCTTGCAGATCCAATGACAGTGCGGCCGCCGGGGTGGTGGGTTGCGAAAATTCGACTTGCGCGTCGGCGAACAGGGCCTGCCGTCCGGGCATTTCCATGCCCACGTGATAACTCATCCACAGCAAGGCCGCGAGCTGCTGCGCCGGCAGGCGTTCGGCATCCAGGTCGAAGGCCAGCAGGAGCGAAGCCCAGGCTCCTGGTGCGATCGAGTAATGCACTGGGCGAGCCGCGCACAGCGGCTCCATCGCGGCAACTAGGCGCGCTTCGAACACCGGGGGTGGTGCTGATGCGGCGGGGTGTCCGGTCGGTGTAGCCGGGTGCTCGGGCGGCAGGAACGGGGCTGCGGGCAAGTGCGCAAGCGGCGTGCCGGCGTACGAGCCGTCCCACTCCCGGGTGTTCAGGGCGATGATCGTGTAGTCGATACCGCCACGCCCGATGCGCAGGCGTTGCTGGTTGCCGTCGTCGGTGCTGCGAAGTTCGTAATCGGTGTCGATGAACAGCGGCTTGCGGAATTCGCAGCGCAACGCGGCGATGCGGTGTCGGCCCGCGGGCATGTGCAGCGCAAGGGCGCGCAGCACCGCCGCCATGCCATAGGCCACGGGACGGCCGAACGGCGTACGGCGCGCATATGAGGTATCGCGGTGCAGGGGGTTGGCATCGCGGCTGGCCTGGAAAAAGGCTTCGATGTGCTCCGCCCCTAAACGCAAGGTCGAACGTTCGGTCATCAGAACTGCCAGTACAGGAATTCGCTCACGCCGGCGATGTGCGCAACGCCGACGGCGGCCACCACCGCCACGGCCACGCCCCAGACCCAGGAAGCCTGCCACTCGAGTCGGCGTGGTGCGCCGGCCGCCGGAGCGCCGGCCGCTGTGGGGCCGGTGCCATACCCCAGCACGGGTTCGTAGCGTCCCAATACTTGCTGCGTGTTGGGCGCGAACAGCGCCAGCGCCAGCAAGGCGAGAATCCAGCGCAGTGCCGGAAAGAATTCGGGATCGGGGCGGCCCGCAATCACGCCCGCATGCTGCAGCCAGTTGGAAAACCCGGACAGGTGTTGCAGTACGTTGTAAGGCAGCATGAGTCCATGACCGCCAGCCATGCCGGTGACGATGTTCCAGGCCGATGCCAGCGTGGGGGCGCGGAAAAAGGCCATGGCGGCGACGATGCAAACGAAGGTGAGCAGTTGCGCGAGAGCCCGCGGCAGGCGCCGCATCTTGCGCCACATCAGCCAGGCATGGTTGATGATCAAGT
The DNA here is from genome assembly GCA_018240265.1 of Pseudomonadota bacterium. Lineage (GTDB taxonomy): Bacteria > Pseudomonadota > Gammaproteobacteria > Steroidobacterales > Steroidobacteraceae > TMP-86. Next base: position 4,535 of record JAFEGC010000604.1, read on the forward strand.
ACACGCCATTGATCAGACCCCAGAGAATGAAGTTGTAGCCCGCACCGTGCCACAGGCCCGAGATGCCCATGGTGAACAGCGTGGGTAGGGCCAGGAGCTGCGTGAACGAGGCCGCTGTGGTGTGTTTGCCGCCCAGGCCCTTGAGCCCGCGCGCGAATCGCCGGCGGGTGAGCCAGAGCGTGAGGGGGTTGTAGAGATAGGCGGTGAGGAAGCGCGTCAGCGTCATGTGCCAGCGCGCCCAGAATTCGATGATGCTGGTGGCGCGCAGCGGTGAGTTGAAGTTCGGTGGGAGCTTGACGCCAAACAGCCGTGCGATGCCGATGGCCATGTCGGAGTAGCCGGAGAAATCGAAGTAGATCTGCAGTGTGAACCCGACCGCCGCCATCCAAGCCTGTACCAGTGGCAGCGGATGGCCGGCCACCGCCTGTTCGTACAGGGGCGAGACGAAGGGCGCGATGCCGTCTGCCAGCACGGTCTTCTTGAACAAGCCGGCGAAGAACAGCGTGGATCCCAGCGCGATGTCGAGCGGATTGAAACGGCAGGAGGCGCGCTCGAACTGCGGCATGACCTCGCGGTAGTGCACGATGGGACCGGCGATCAATTGCGGGAAGAACAGCACGAACAGGCAGTAGTCGCGCAGCGTGAAGCGCTGCACGCGGCCGGCCGCGACATCCACCAGGAAGGCGATTTTCTGGAAAGTGATGAAGGAAATGCCCAGCGGCAGGATGATCTTTTCCAGCACGAAGTGCGTACCGAACACATCGTCCACCACGCCCGTGAAAAAGCCGGCGTACTTGAAATAGCCCAGGAAGGCGACGTTGAAGGCGATGCCGGCGATCAGCAGGGCGCGCACCCGCCGCGGCCGCGACTCGCGGATGAATCGTTGCATCAGGCGCGCGATACAGTAGTTCAGCGCCACGGATGGGGCGATGATCAGCACGTTGAGAGGCCGCCACCAGGCGTAGAAAAACAGCGAGGCGAGGATCAGCCAACTGATGGCCAGGGCGCGGGAGCGCCCGCCCAGCAGGAAAAACAGGCCGGCCGTGACCGGCAGGAACAGAAACAGGAATTCGTAGGAGTTGAACAGCACGGGGGCGGATCAGCCCGCCTGCAGCCGCTGAGCCCCGCGCACGATGGCGCCCACGTCCTCGAAGGACTCGACGTCCGCGATGCCGAAACGGATACCCAGCTCCATTTCCACCGCTGCGATGAAATTGATGTAGCTGAAGGAATCCCAGTTCGGCACATCGGCGCGGCGCGTGTTCATGGCCAGCTCGAGGTGATCCTCGCCGAGCAGATCCGCCAGGATCCTGGAAAACCGTTCGAGCAATTCCTGGTCGGTCATGATGCAGCAGCCTCGGCGATTTGAGTGATGTGCGGTCGGTAATGCGCAAGCTCCAGCGACCAGCGCGTGGTGCCGGCCGCGTCCGGCGGCGATGCGGCTTCGAATCCCAGTTCGGCGAACAGATCCTTGACCACGCCGTTCTTGGCGGTGGGAATGTACGAGCCCGACAGGCGCCGCGCGCCGCGGGCCTTTGCCGCGGCCACCGCCACGTTCAGGGCCGCATGTTCCAACTGCCGGCCGAATACCCGGCAGCTCATCACCCAGGTGTCGATGTCGAGCGTGCCGGCTTCGCCGCTGCGCGACACCAGGATCATGGCACTCACCAATCCATCGTCGCCGAATCGATCCCGCAGCCTGAATTGCAGCACCAGCGCGGATTCGTCGGAGGCGAAGGCGCTGACCGATTCCAGCGTGTGGCGGCGCGTGGTCAGGTTGAACTGGTTGGTCTTGTTGATGAGTTGTGCCACGCGCGGCAGATCCACGGCGCCGGCGGGACCGGCCTGCATGCGCATGTCGAGCCCGGCGAGAAAGTCGCTGGCATCCACGCTTGCGCGCAGGGCGGCGTTGCGTGCCGCAAGCTCGGCGTACTGACTGGAGCGCTGCAAGTCCTCGGCGGTGAGGCCCACCGCCTCGAAATACCCCGCGCCGGCCAGGCAATTCACGTACAGGGCCGGGTCCGCAGGCAGTTCGGGCACGGCTACCATGGGCAGTTCCTGCCGCACATGCGCGCGCTCCACCGGGTTGTCGTCGAGCAGTACCAGGCTGTCGAGCCCGATGTTCAGTTCCTGCGCGATGCGTTGCAGATTGCCCGCTTTCGGTTCCCAGTTGGCCACGAAGCAGGCGATGTCCTCGCGCTTCAAGATCATGTCCGGATGTTGCAGGAATGGCTGCTCGGCGTTGGCCGGCTCGTTCTTCGAGCACACCGCGAGAATCACGCCGCGCCGCGCCAGGAGTTTGACGTAGCGCTGCAGGGCAAGGTAGGCCTCGCCCGCGGCGTGACCCTGGCCCAGCACGATGCCTTCCAGTCCATCGTCGCCGATCACGCCACCCCACAGGGTGTTGTCGAGATCCAGCACCAGGCACTTGCGCGACAGCCCGCGCAGCGCCGCAAGCATCCGCGCCAGCTGCTCGCCGTAGGCAGGCACCGCGGCCGGGGAAATTTCCATGCGCGCCTGCAGCCAGCGTCCGGTGTCGAACCAGGCTCCAAGGCCGTCACGCGCGCTCGCCGCATCCAGGTCGAGCAGGGTGACGCCCTCGCTCCCGGCGAGCTCCGTGAGTCGCTGGTTCAGGCGTCGTACCAAGGCTCGGGGCGATGCCGGCATGCCGGCATCGAAGTTGCCGAACAGCGGCGGCTCGGTGTCGAGGAAATTCTGCTGCACGATGCTGGTGCCGTGGGCCTCGCGCAGCGCGCGCCATGATTGACGCAGATCTTCCAGGAATCGGTCGATGGCTTCATCGACCTGGGACTGGGTGGCGTCCAAGTCAATCGCGCCCACCGCCTCGCGCGCCTGCAGACAGAACAGAGCCACCTGCGGCGCGAACTGTCGCACGCCGGATCGCGGATCTCGCGCCTCCTGGCGGACCTGGCCGAACTGACCGACATGGCCCTGCACCAGCAGCCGGCGGCGCAGCGCCGCTACGCGAATGCCGGGCAGCAAATGATCGGCAGTGCAGGAGGCGAGAAGAGCTAAGCGCAGCGTGCTGAAGCCGGCGGGCACTGAGCTGGAGGGCACGGTGCCGGCGGATATCCGACCCACAGCGTTGCAAAGCAGGCGGTCGAGCTGCAGCAGTTCCAAGTAACCCAGCCGGTGCTGGCTGAGTGCCTGGAGCTGCTGCCAGGCATCGGGTACCTCATCGGGCGCCCCGCTGTCCAGGGCTTGCCGCACCCCACGCAGGGCTTGGCGAAAATCGGCCGCTTCAGGTAACCATTGCATGGCGGTTCAAGACTCCGTGCCGCGCCGCTCGGCCACGCAACGCCGGATGCGCGGGCCGGCCGACTGGAAAAATGCCGTGGACCAGCGACGCGCGCTGTCGGCATTCAGATGCGAACGGTCGAAGGTGGTCAGATCCGCGAGCTCCGGGGCGATGAAGTCGACACCAAGGGCCTGTGCCAGCGCGCGCGCGGTGCCCATGCGAGTACGGCTGCTGGGCACCATGGTCATGACGATGCAGCCACGGCTCACCGGCAGCGAGTCGAGAAATTGGGAGGCGCGGCCGGTGTAGTCCGCCAGCATCTGCCGATCGACGTTCTGTTCGTAAGCGACGGGGACGTGCTCCCAATGGGCGGCGAAGCGCTGGTACTCGCCGGTGGACAAGGATCTGAAAAACGCCTCGTTGCCGCCGCACAGCGCCGGAACGGGCGAGCACAGCAGCCGGTGCGGCCACTGCCAGGCACGTTTTACGCGATAGTGTCCACGCAGCGAATCGTTCTGCATGACGGAGCGGGCGACATCGGTTTCGCGGGTTTCGAAGAAATCGTCGATGTTGATCACGTATGCGGCAGGGTGCGGGCGGATCCGTCGCAGCAGTTCCCGTTCGAAAGTATAGTTTTCCCAGTAGGCAAAGCCCAACAGGAAATGCCGGGCGGGCAGAGCGCGCATCCAGGCGTCGGTGGCTGCGCCCGAAAAGCCGAACTGCACCCGGCTGTTGCCCAGGAACAGTACTTCGGCCCGGGCCAAGTAGTCGCCGATGCCGGGCTCCAGCGCGAACCAGAAGGCGCCGTGGTCGTAATCTCCATACTGCGGCGCCTGGCAGTAGGCGAGATAACGGTCCCCGCCGTAGCCGGCGGCCGGGCAGGAGAAAATGCCATCGGTGCGCAGCGTGTACACATAACCGGCCAGCGCGGCGCACAGCACCAGCATGATGTACATAACGAGTCGGGCAGGACGCATGGCGGCAATGCGGCCCGGAGCGAGAACACTGGCCTTCATCATAAATCGCCGCGCATTTTAACGTACACTGCCAGGTTCAACGTGCAATTGTTTGCAGGAGCTTGGATTTATCATGCGACGCCGACCGCTGACGGCCACCATCGAGCCCTTTGATTCCTTTTGGGAAGCCCCGGATGACATCGAAAAGGGCTACCGAAGTTTTGCACTTTTTTACAAAGACAACTACGG
>JAFEGC010000605.1 GCA_018240265.1 Pseudomonadota bacterium
CCGTTTCTCCAAGTCCTGGCTGATTTGACCGGTTGGCTGGAACACGCGAGTGTCCCTTCCATGATTATTGGCGGAGTCGCGGTGGCAGTTTTAGGTCGGCCACGGGCGACCCGCGATGTGGATACGCTGGCCCTGATGCCGGAAGATAGATGGGCAAGCGTGCTATCTGTGGCGAAACGTCATGGAATTGAAGCGCGTATCGACAAACCACTCGATTTCGCTCGCCGCACTCACGTTTTGCTGGTACGACATATCGCCACGGGTATCGATATCGACGTGCTGCTCGGCCGCCTGCCTTATCAGGAAGATGCGGTAGGGCGCGGTAAAATCCACAATCTCGGCGGGGTGCGCGTGAGATTGCCTCAAGTAGAAGATCTGCTGATTATGAAGGCCGTTGCCCAGAGGCCACAGGATGTACGCGACATCGAGGGCTTGCTGGACCTTCACCCCAAGGCGGATATCGAGACGGTACGGCAATGGGTTCGCGAGTTCTCCACTGCCATGACGATGCCTGACCTGTTTGAAGGTTTCGAGAAGTTACTGACTCAACGAAAGTACATGTCATCGGCTCCTTCGAAACCCGGACAGCGGTATGATCTCAGGTCGAAATCCAAATACCGCTCCGGTAAGAAATCAAAGCCTAAACGTTAATCTTTGATCCACTCTCACCCCGGAAACAGTTTCGCTTCCTTCTCCAGAGACCGCGCGAAGGACCGCCGCGCATACATCTTGTCCACGAACGCACTGAGCTTCGGATGCTGCGCGGCCTGCAGCGGACAACCGGCGTAACGCAGGTTGGCGAAACTCGTGGCGACCGCCAGATCGGCCAGGGTCAGCCGGTCGCCGACAAACCAACCCGACGCGGGAAGCGATTTCTCCAGGTAGTCGAGCAGCGGCGGCAGTTCCTCCCGCTCGGCCTTGTCGGCTGCGGCGAGATCGCCGGGCTGGCCGCGGAACTTCGGCAGCACGATGCGGTTGAAGAAGATCTTGTTGCCCGCGCCCATCAGCATCGTATCGGCGAACTCATCCCACCAGATGGTCTTGCCGCGCGCGCGAGGTTCGGCGGGGATCAGCGCCGGCTCGGGCTTGAGCGCCTCGAGGTACGCAACGATGGCGCTGGAATCGGCCAGCGTGTAATCACCATCCCGCAAGCCAGGGATCTTGCCAAAAGGGCTGGCGGCGCGAAACTCCGGGTCCGGGGAACCGGGGTTCTCCGACCTGACCTTGAACTCGAAGCCCTTCTCGGTGGCGAAGGCGATGACCTTGCGCACGAATGGCGACACCGAGGATCCATAAATGATCACTTGCCCACCTCCAATCGGTCGATCTGCTTGTAGGCGCGCGAGAAGCGTTGCCGCCGCTGCCCCTTCCTGTCCTGGAACTGCTTGAGCTCCTCGAACTTCAAGGTCATCGGCGCGCTCTTGCCGCTGTACACAGTGAGGATCTCGCCCGGCGCCACCACCGCCAGGGCGGCCAGGTACTCATCGCGCTCGGCGGATTTCTTGCCGGGGATGCCGTACAGGTTCATGCCCTTGCCCGAGGACATTTCCTCGATGGACTCACAGAGCAACGCCAGCACCTCGCCGGTATTGTTGACCAGAATCGCCAGCCCCTTCGGATCAGAGACCGGACAGGCCGGCAGCACCAGCGCATTCTCCGGCACCTTCAGCACCGCCTTGCCCTTGCGGTTGCGCGCATACAGCTCGGAGAGCTTGACGCGAAAACCGTAGCCGGCATCGCTGGCGATCAGCCAGGTGTCGGTGGGCTCGCCGATCAGCACCGCGGCGAAGGTGGCGCCGTCGGGCGGGTCCACCATGGTGGACAGCGGCTCGCCATAGCCGCGCGCGGCGGGCAGCGTATGCGCATCGGCGCTGTAGGCACGCCCCGTTGAATCGATGAACACCGCCTGCTGCAAGTTGCGCCCGCGCGCCGCCGCCTGGAATTCATCGCCCGTCTTGTAGCTCAAAGATCGCGCATCGATGTCGTGGCCCTTGGCGGCGCGCACCCAGCCCAGGCGCGACAGCACTACAGTGGTGGGTTCGCTGGTGAGCAGATCGGTCTCGGATATGGCCTGCGCCGCATCCCGCTCCACCAGCCGGGTGCGGCGCTCATCGCCGTATTCCTCGGCATCCGTAAGCAGCTCATCGCGCACCAGCTTCTTCAAGCGCGCCTTGCTCTTCATTATCTTGTCGATCTCGTCGCGCTCGGCTGCCAGTTCCTTCTGCTCCTCACGGATTTTCATCTCCTCCAGACGCGCCAGGTGACGCAGCTTGGTCTCGAGGATGGCCTCGGCCTGTTCGTCGGACAGCTTGAAGCGCTTCATCAACACCGGCTTGGGCTTATCCTCGGTGCGTACGATGCGGATCACCTCATCGAGATTGAGGTAGGCGATCAGCAGGCCATCCAGGATGTGCAGGCGCGCGTTCAGCTTGCCCAGCCGGTGGGTCAACCGCAGCGTCACCGTCTTCAAGCGGAATTCCAGCCATTCCAGCAGCAGTGCCTTCAAGCCCATCACCCTGGGCCGGCCATCCAGGCCGATGACGTTGAGATTGACGCGGTAGGTGCGCTCCAGATCGGTGGTGGCGAACAGATGCGCCATCAGCGCCGGGATGTCGACCCGGTTGGAACGCGGCACGATCACCAGGCGCGTGGGGTTCTCATGGTCGGACTCGTCGCGGATGTCCTCCACCATCGGCAGCTTCTTCTGCTGGATCTGCGCCGCGATCTGCTCCTGAATCTTGTTGCCCGACACCTGGAAGGGCAGCGCATCGATGACGATCTCACCGTCCACGATCTCGTAGGTGGCGCGCGCGCGGTAGCCGCCGGTGCCGGTCTCGTACATCTGCACCAGGTCGTTGCGCGGTGAGACGATCTCCGCGCCCGTGGGCAGATCCGGACCCTTGATGTGCTGCATGATCTTGCGCGTGGACAGCTCCGGATCTTCGAGCAGCGCCACGCAGGCATTCACCACCTCGCGCAAGTTGTGCGGCGGAATGTCGGTGGACATGCCCACCGCGATGCCCGAACCGCCATTGAGCAACAGATTGGGCACGCGCGCCGGCATGATGGCCGGCTCCTCCAGCGAGCCGTCGAAATTCGGCACCCACTCCACCGTGCCCTGCTCCAGCTCCTGCAGCAGCAACGCGGCGTAGCGGGTGAGGCGCGACTCGGTGTAGCGCATGGCGGCGAAGGACTTGGGATCATCGGCCGAACCCCAGTTGCCCTGCCCGTCCACGATCGGGTAGCGGTAGGCGAAATCCTGCGCCATGTGCACCATGGCTTCGTAGCAGGCCGAGTCGCCATGCGGATGGAATTTGCCGATGACATCGCCCACGGTGCGCGCGGACTTCTTGTGCTTGGCGCCGGCCGCGAGCGACAGCTCGCTCATGGCGTAGATGATGCGCCGCTGCACCGGCTTCAGGCCGTCCGCGATGGACGGCAGCGCGCGGTCCAGGATCACGTACATGGAATAGTCCAGGTAGGCGCGCTCGGTGAAGCTCTTGAGCGACAGCGTCTCGATGCCCTCGAAATTCAGTTCCTGATCCTTCATCACCTACACCTGGGCCAGGTTGCCCTTGGTCTCCAACCATTCGCGCCGGTCGGCGGCGCGTTTCTTCGCCAGCAGCATGTCCACCAACTGATCCGCATCGTCCTTCGGCGCCACCGTCAACTGCACCAGACGGCGCGTGGTCGGATCCATGGTGGTCTCGCGCAACTGCTGCGGGTTCATCTCGCCCAGGCCCTTGAAGCGCGTGACCACCGGCTTGACGCGCGCGTTTTCAGATGCGATGCGCGCCAGCGCGCGCTCGCGCTCGGCCTCATCCACCGCGTAGATCACATCCTTGCCGGCATCGATACGAAACAGCGGCGGCATGCAGATGTACACATGACCCGCCAGCACCAGCGGCCGATAGTGGCGCAGAAACAGCGCGCACAGGAGCGTGGCGATGTGCTGGCCGTCGCTGTCGGCATCGGCCAGGACGCAGATTTTGTGATAGCGCAGGTTGCCGAGGTCCGCCACACCCGGGTCCACGCCCAGCGCCACGCTGATATCGTGCACCTCCTGCGACTGCAGCACCGCGCCCGACTCCACTTCCCAGGTGTTCAGGATCTTGCCGCGCAACGGCATGATGGCCTGGGTATTGCGGTCGCGCGCCTGCTTGGCCGAACCGCCGGCCGAGTCGCCCTCCACCAGGAACAACTCGCCGCGCGCCGGGTCTTGGCTCACGCAATCCGCGAGCTTCCCCGGCAGCGCCGGGCCCGCCACCACCCGCTTGCGCGCCACCTTCTGGCTGTCCTTGAGCCGCTGCTGCGCGCGCGCGATGGCCAGCTGCGCGATCTGTTCGCCCTGGTCGGCATGCTGGTTCAGCCACAGCGCGAAGGCGTCCTTGATGGCGCCCTGCACCACGCCGGCCGCCTCGCGCGAGGACAGGCGCTCCTTGGTCTGGCCGGCGAACTGCGGCTCGCGCATTTTCAGCGACAGCACGAAGCTCACCCCATCCCACACATCCTCGGGCGTGAGCTTCAGGCCGCGCGGCACCAGGTTCCGGAACTCACAGAATTCCCGGACCGCATCGGCCGCACCTGCGCGCAGGCCGTTGACATGCGTACCACCCTCCACCGTGGGGATGAGGTTCACGTAGCTTTCGGTCACGGCCTGCGCGGATTCCAGCACCCAGGCAAAGGCCCAGTCGAGGGTACCCCCGGGAAAATCGCGGCTACCGAAGAAGGTATCGGTCGGCACCCAACTGCCCTTGCCCAGCTGCTCGGCCAGGTACTGATGCAGTCCGCCGGTGTAGAACCACTCGTCCTTCTCGCCGCTGATTTCATTGACCAGCCGCACGCGCAAGTTGGGACACAGCACCGCCTTGGCGCGCAGCACCTCTTTCAGGCGCGGCACCGCGAACTTGTCGGTGTCGAAGTACTGCGGATCCGGCCAGAAGCGCACCCTGGTGCCGGTCCTGGATTTGGGCACCTCCTCCACCACCTCCAGCTTCGAGGTGAGCCGTCCGCCGGCGAAGCCGATGTTGTATTCCTTGCCGCCGCGCCGCACCCAGCATTCCAGGTTCTTCGACAGCGCGTTCACCACCGATACGCCCACGCCATGCAGACCACCGGAATGCTCGTAGTTCTGGTTGTTGAACTTGCCGCCGGCATGCAGGCGGGTGAGGATCAACTCCACGCCGCTGATCTTTTCCTTCGGATGGATGTCCACCGGCATGCCGCGGCCATCGTCCTCCACCTGCAGAGAGCCATCCTTGAACACCGTGACTTCGATGTTGCGGCAGTGACCGGCCAGGGCCTCATCGACGCTGTTGTCGATGACCTCGTGCGCCAGGTGATTGGGTCGGGTGGTGTCGGTGTACATGCCCGGGCGGCGGCGCACCGGGTCGAGACCGCTCAATACTTCGATATCGGAGGCTGTGTAACTGGATGCCATCGCTCGCGCGTCTTGTCTTCGTGATGGCGGCGCAGTCTAGCACGCCTCGCCGCTCGCCTACGCTGGCCCGCACGGCGGCGTTGCGCTATCGTTCCCGCATGGGAATCTCCAACGCTCAGAACATGATCCGCAGCATACCGGTCTCGCCCAAGCCGTTCGGGGTGCGCGTGCGGCTACGGCCCGGCGACCCTTTCGGCCGGCTGGTCGGCGCCGATTGGCACAAGACGCACTGGTTTTACACCCTGGAAGACCGCGACCGTGCGCTGTCGGAAATGGCGCGGCGCCACCAGTATTCGCGCATCGGCGATGAGCCGGCGCTGCTGTTCGAGAAAGTGGAGAACCTGGCGCAGAGCCGCGCGCTCTAACGCCTTGGCGCAGCGCGGGATGCGGCGCCGATCCGCGAGAACGCCCGCGCATGGGACGCGGCCGGCGCCGGCCGCTCGCGCGCCGCGCCTAGAACGTGCGCCCCAGGAACAGGTAGAAAGCGCTGGTGCCGGCCTCATCGTAACCCGTACCCAGGTATAAGGGGCCGAGGAAAGTATCCAGGCCCAGGAACAGCGCCGCATCCTTGTGCGCCGAGCTGAAGCTCATGTCACCGCGCCGGTCCCAGGCGTTGCCGGCCTCCAGCGCAAGACCGATGTAGGCGGGAAAGTCGAGGATCCCCTCGCCGCCCCGGCCGATCTTGCGCAGGTAAATGGCGCGCGCGATGGCGTAGTGCGAGCCCATCACCGACTGTGTGGGGCGACCCGAGAGATTGAAGAATCCGCCCAGCGTATACAGATCCTGCAACGGCGTGGCGCCCGCCGAGGACAGGGTGGTACCGAATGAGGTCCAGGCCACCAGGGTATTGCGCCCGCGGGAGGAAGCCGTGAGCCAGTCCGCCTGCAGGCGGTCGGCGCGTATGTCCGCGCCCAGGCCGCTGCGTTGCCCGTCCCACTGGATGCTGAACGTATCTCCCTGGCGCGGGAAATCCAGGTTGTCGAGCCGGTCGTAACTGAAGCGTAGGAATACCCCACCGGACTGCACCCGCTCCACCGGGTAGCTGCGGTCCCCCAGCCGCACGCGCGCCACGCTGCTGCCGGCATGCACGCCGCTGCGGATCTCGCCCCAATTACCCAGGTCGCGGCCCAAGTCCAGGTCGGCCTCGGTGTTGCGCACTCGGTACTCGGCGATGCGCTGCTCGCCATCGTAAACCGGCAGACTCCGCACTTCCTCGCGCAGCGCCGGCGCCACGAACCAGCGCCGGTCCGCAGTCAAGGGCTGGTAGAACTCCGACACCACCTTGGGATTCTGACCGATCTGCAGATCGGTCACCCACTCCCCGCCAAGCCGGTTCCACTCGGTGACGATGAAACGTGCCGCGGCGTTGTAGCTGCTGTTGCCCTGGAAATCGTCCTGCAAATTCAACCCGAATCGGACGTAATTCGGCCCCCAGGACTTGCGCCGCGCATGTACTTCGATGCCGGTTTGTTCATCGGCGCCCGCGCTACGCTTGACGATGGTGTAGTCCAGGGACTGGAAATTATCCAGCCCGTACAGCTCGGTCAGCCCCTCGCCAAGGCGCTGCGTGTCCAAGGGCTTGCCGATCAGCGGCTGCAGCGCCGCCTCGATGGTCGGCGCATAGCGACGCGACAACGGATCGACGCTGACGAAATCGATACGCGGCGTGAGCGGCTCTCGTTCGCTGCGATGCTGCGCATAACGCTGGTAACCCTCCGCGCTCAGACTCAACTGCGCGAGGCGCGCGGTGTGGCGGCGCGCTGCATCCTCGCCCAGTTCGATGGCCTTGGCCACAGCGGCAAAGTCGGTGGAGGCGATATCGCCTAGATCCGGTTCCACCAGCACATCGCGGGCGGTGAGCGTGGCCTTCTGCCGCTCGGCATCGCGGCGCACCAGGATGGCCAGCATCTGATTCGAAACGGCAAGCGCGGAAATCAGATGATCGCGCTTCTGCAGTTGGAAACTCACATCCACCACCAGCAGCACGTCGGCGCCCATGGCTCGCGCCACGTCCATGGGCAAATTCTCGGCCAGACCCCCATCCACCAGCAGCGCTCCGTCGCGCTCCACCGGCGCGAACACACCGGGCGCCGACATGCTGGCGCGCATGGCGGCGGCCAGATCGCCGCGATCCAGCAGCACGCCGCGGCCGGTCTCAAGGTTGGTGGCCACGGCTCGGAAGGGTGTAGGCAGTTGATCGAACACGGTGCGGTCGGCAACCGGCAGGGTCAGCGCCCGCAGGATCTGTTGCAGCTTCTGGCCCTGCACCAGCCCATTGGGCAGCAGGATATGGCCATGCTTGAGACCCAGCGGGAAACGCACCAGGAAATTGCGGTCATCCTGCTTGCGACGAAACGCAAGATCACGGCGCGACGGCCGGTCGCGGAAGGCATCCTGCCAGTCGAGCGAGCGCACGGTTTTTTCGATTTCATCCGGGCTCATGCCCGCGGCGTACAGCCCGCCCACCACTGCGCCCACACTGGTGCCGGCCACACAATCCACTGGTACCTGCAGGTCCTTGAGTACCTTGAGCACGCCGATGTGCGCGAAGCCGCGCGCACCGCCGCCCGACAGCACCAGACCGATGCGCGGCCGCGCCAGATCCGGCGGACCACAATGCGTTTCCAAAGGATGGGCGGCCCACGCCGGCGCCGCAAACACAGCCGCGGCGAGCAGCCAGGGCACCCACACTTGCGCGAACCGCAGCATCTTGAGCACAAATCCTAGCACGCTAGGGCGCCGCGAACGCCACCCGCCGCGAACGCCGGCGCGGGCGCCGGGCACCGCTACTTCAGCACGACGTCGATGGCCGAGGCGGTCAGCGTATTGGTGGCGGTGTCGTAGGTTCCGCGCGCCGTCACACGCGCCACCGCCGCCGTGTTTGCGTTCAGTGCGGTGACGAAATCGCCGAAGGCGCTGAACACGCTGACGCCCGCGGCCGCGCTGCCGATGGCGAACACGTTGCGTCCGGAGGAGGCGGCAACGATGGACGGACTGGCCGTGAGCGTGGTCAGGTCCGTGTCATAGGGACCATGACGCAGCACGTGTACCGTGCCCAGCGTGCCGGACGCCAAGCTCGGCACCACGGTGGTGCTGCTCACGCTGGAGAACGGTGTGGTGGTGCCGGCCGTGACGAACTCGACTTCCAGCGAGCTGTCCAGCGAACTGCCCGGCGTCACCGAGGCGGCGAGAAAGTCCGGCGGCGCCGCGCCGAAGGGCGCCACGATGCCATCCGCCGCGGCGGGCTGCCCGGTCAAGGTCGAATAGTCGGAGGAGCCGCCGCTGACCAGATAGCCGGCGGGGTTCGCATTCTGCGCCGTGCTGGTGCCGGTGCCGGCGAAATTGAACACGCCCGCGGGCAAGCCATCCAGTGATCCGAGAGCGAGCGAGGCTGAACCCGAACCGCCGGCGGTGACCGTACCCCAGGCGCGCGTGGGAACGATGCGCAGGCGCCCGGCGGTGGCATCCAGCGTGACCACGCCGCTGCTCACCGTCGAAGTCCCGAGCACGATGATGTGCTGGCCCACAGACACGTCCGCCGCGGTGACGCCGGTGGCGATAGGCTGACCATCGATGCTGACCACGGTGCTGGAAGACAGGTTGACCTGAGCATCGGCCGGGTAATAGGTGAAGGTGCCGGCGGCCAGGCTCAGGGTGCAACCCCGCAGAGTCAGCACGTTGCCACTGCGTGCGATCACGGTGCCTTCCAGACGATTGGCGGTGAGGCTTTCCTGCGCGGTGCCCAGGTACGCCTGCGTGATCTTGAATGTGCCCGCGCTGGCGTCCGGCGTGTACGTGGTCAACGCCGAGGCGATGACGCCGGTGGTGATGTTGGTGATGGCCGTGATGCCATCGCTCCCCACGTAACCCTGGTTGTCGATGACGTAGGCCGAGGTGGGAGTGGAGAACAGCGACACCGTGCCCAGACTGTTGACTTCATCGAGAAAGGGGCGCACGTACACCGAGTAGGTGCCTTGGAGCGAGCTGTAGCTGACCAGCGGCCCGCGGATGCGGATGGGTTTGGTGGTGGCCGAATCGTTGTCCAGGGTGATGAACGGCGTCGCGGTGACCTTGATCGGCGAGGTGGTGTAGTCGATGCGATGGGATGCCGCCAGGTTGAAATTCAGGTTCAGGCGCTGCGCACCGCTTTGCGGAATAACCAGTTGATGCGCCGGATCGAAAGTGACGGTGAGCGTGACCGTGGTGAGCGCGGCGCCGTCGGGCCCCACGA
>JAFEGC010000606.1 GCA_018240265.1 Pseudomonadota bacterium
TCGCCCGCCAGGCGCAGGGCGCGCCAGCCGATGAGCCCCGCGCACAGGAGCGGCGCCAATTCCACTTCGCTCCCCTGCTCGCCCAGGTCGAAGGCGAAACGCGCATCGGCGATGGCCGCGGTGGCGTAGCCGCCATTGCGCTGGTAGCCGGTGAAGCGCGGCGTATCGCACAGGTTTTCGCGGCCGCTGCCGCAGTACTCACAGACGCCGCAGGTGTGCCCCAGCCAGGGAATGCCAACCCGCTGGCCCAGGGCCAAGCCGCCCACCCCGGCGCCCAGCGCCTCGATCCGGCCGACGATCTCATGGCCGGGCACGATGGGCAGGACGGGATGCGGCAGCTCGCCATCCACCACGTGCAGGTCGGTGCGGCACACCCCGCAGGCCAGCACGCGCACGCGGATCTCGCCCGGACCGGGCACCGGGTCGGGCAATTCCGTCCATTCGAGCGCGGCGCCGGGGCGCTGCAGCATCATCGCGTGCATGTTCATGCTCCAGCCAAGCCGGCGCTCATCGACCTATCGCATCGCCGTCCATCGGCGGGGACCTCGATCGGCCGGAGATTCAGATGACGCGCGACTGCGGCTGTGCCGCATCGCGCCGCGCCAGGTATGCATCGAAGGCCATGGCCACGTTGCGCATCAGCAGACGGCCGCGCGGCGTGAGCGCAAATCCCCGCGCCGCGGACTGTACCAGTCCATCCGCAGCGAGCGACTGTACACGCTGCAGTTCCGGGGCAAAATAGTCCTCGAACTCGATGCCGTGTGCGCGTTCGACGGCGCTGAACTCCAGGCCGCCGTGACACATGATGCGCTGGATCACGTCGCGGCGGATGGCATCGTCGGCGTTGGCAATGACGCCGCGCTGGTGCGGCAGCACGCCACGAGCCAGCGCCGCGCCGTAGTCCTGCAGGCGCTTGTAGTTCTGGATGAACAGCGAACCCACCTGGCCGATGGCGCTGACGCCGAAGCTCACCAGGTCGCGGCTGGCGTGCGTGGTATAGCCCTGGAAAGTTCGGTGCAGCGTGCCCTGACGCTGCGCCTGCGCCAATGAATCTTCGGGCAGCGCGAAATGATCCAGCCCGATGTACTGGTAGCCGGCGCTCGTCAGCTTGCCGATAGCTAGCTGAAGGAGCGACAGCCGGTGCGCCGCATCCGGCAGATCCTCGGTACGGATCTGGCGCTGCGCCTTGAACATCGAGGGCAGGTGCGCGTAACCGTAGACCGCCAGCCGATCGGGACGCATGGCGATGACCTGGTCCAGCGTCAGCTCGAAGCTGGTCAACGACTGCAGCGGCAGGCCGTAGATCAGATCGAAATTGATGGAGCGCATGCCGGCGGCGCGCGAGGCATCCAGGAGCGAGCGCACCAGCGCCGCGGGCTGGAGCCGGTTCACGGCGGCCTGCACCTGTGGATCGAAATCCTGCACGCCCAGGCTGACGCGGTTGAAACCCAGCGCCGCCAACGCATGGATGTCCTCGGACGATACCGTGCGCGGGTCGATTTCGATGGAGTAATCGCGCCCGTCCGCATCGGTGAGGCTGAAGTGCCGGCCCATGACCTCCAGCAGCTTGCCCAGTAGCGCCGGTGTCAGAAAGGTGGGTGTGCCTCCACCCAGGTGGAGCTGTTCCAGGGTGCGCGCCTGGTCGAAGTAGGCGCTGCGCAAACCGATCTCCTGCTCCAGCTGGCGAAGATATGGTTCCGCACGGCCCGCCTCGCGAGTGATCACGCGATTGCAGCCGCAGTAAAAGCACGGACTGAAACAAAACGGCACGTGCACGTATGCCGAGAGGGGTTCGCACAGACGGGCGCCGGCGCTGTTGCGCGCCTCGCGTTCGTAGTCGGCGATGCCCACGCGTTCGTGGAATTGCAGAGCGGTGGGGTAGGAGGTGTAGCGCGGGCCTTCGCGGTTGTGCCGGCGCATGAGTTCGGGATCGAACTGAACATCCATCTTCGCAGCTTCGAGCCAGATCATCCGTAGCTCCATATGGACTTGTCCGTAACGCCGACGGGGCCTTTGCGTATGCCGGTGCACGTCGGCCCTGTTAGCATGGCGCAGCACGATAACTTTCAAGCGTTTCTCCATATCTTTGAGGCCTTTCACGATGCCAAGTGCCATTGACTCGGCTGGAATTGCTGTGACCTACAACGACAAAGTGGTGCGCCAGTTCGCCATCATGACAGTGGTCTGGGGCATTGTCGGCATGCTGGTCGGGGTCATCATCGCCGCGCAACTCATCTGGCCCGACCTCAACTTCGGGCTGCCCTTCCTGAGTTACGGTCGGCTGCGGCCGCTGCATACCAACGCGGTGATTTTCGCGTTTGGCGGCTGCGCGCTGTTCGCCAGCTCCTACTACGTGGTGCAGCGCACCTGTCACGTGCGCCTGTTCAGCGACGCACTGGCAGCCTTCACCTTCTGGGGCTGGCAGCTAGTCATCGTGCTCGCCGCGATCACACTGCCGCTGGGCATCACCCAGAGCAAGGAATATGCCGAACTGGAGTGGCCCATCGACCTGCTGATCGCGGTGGTGTGGGTAGCCTACGCGGTGGTGTTCTTCGGCACCCTGGCCGTACGCAAGGTAAAGCACATCTACGTGGCGAACTGGTTCTTCGCCGCCTACGTGATCACCATCGCGGTGCTGCACATCTTCAACAACCTGTCCATCCCGGTCACGCTCACCAAATCCTACGACATCTACTCGGGCGTAGTAGATGCCATGGTGCAGTGGTGGTACGGACACAACGCGGTGGGCTTCTTCCTGACCGCAGCGTTCCTGGGCATGATGTACTACTTCGTGCCCAAGCAGGCGGGACGGCCGATCTACTCCTACCGGCTGTCGATCGTGCACTTCTGGGCGCTGATTTCCATCTACATGTGGGCCGGTCCGCACCACCTGCACTACACGACGCTTCCCGACTGGGCGCAATCCGTCGGCATGGTGTTCTCGCTGATCCTGCTTGCGCCTTCCTGGGGCGGCATGATCAACGGCATGATGACCCTGTCGGGTGCCTGGGACAAACTGCGCACCGATCCCGTCTTGAAGTTCATGATCGTGGCGCTGTCCTTCTACGGCATGTCGACCTTCGAAGGACCGATGATGTCGATCAAGACGGTGAACTCGCTCTCGCACTACACCGACTGGACCATCGGTCACGTGCACTCCGGCGCGCTCGGCTGGGTGGCCTTCATGACCATCGGCAGCCTCTACGCGCTGATCCCCAAGCTGTGGGGCGAGAAGCAGATGTACTCGGTCAAGCTGGTCGAGGTGCACTTCTGGATCGCCACCGTCGGCGTGGTGCTGTACATCGCCGCGATGTGGATCGCCGGCGTCATGCAAGGCTTGATGTGGCGCGCGGTCAACCCCGACGGCACGCTCACCTACACCTTCGTCGAAGCCCTGAAGAACACCTATCCGTTCTACGCGGTGCGGTTGCTGGGCGGCGTGATGTATCTGAGCGGCATGCTGATCATGGCTTACAACGTGATCAAGACCGTTGCGGCGAAACAGCCGGCGCTGGTGCCGGTAGCCGCCCCCGCTCACTGAGCATTCGGAGAGCGCACAGATGAGTCATGACAAAGTTGAGAAGAACATCGGCCTGCTCGGCGTGCTGATCACGCTGGTGATCAGCGTCGGCGGCCTGATCGAGATCGTGCCGCTGTACTCGCAGGCCTCCGTCGTCCAGCCTGCTCCGGGTATCAAGCCGTACGGCGCGCTGGAGCTGGCGGGCCGCGACATCTACGTACGTGAAGGTTGCTACAACTGCCACTCGCAGATGGTGCGCCCGCTCCATGCCGAGACCGAGCGCTACGGGCACTACTCACTCGCTGGCGAGTCGGTGTACGACCATCCGTTCCAGTTCGGCTCCAAGCGCACCGGGCCGGACCTGGCGCGCGTCGGCGGTCGCTACTCCGACCAGTGGCAGCGCATCCACCTGAACAATCCGCGCGATGTGGTGCCCGAGTCGAACATGCCGGGCTTCCCCTGGCTGGCCAAGGGCACCGTCGATGGCGACCTGGTGGCCAAGAAAATGCACACACTCCGCATCCTGGGCACGCCGTACACGGACCAGGAGATCAGCGACGCCCCCGGCGTGGTCAAGGGTCACACCGAGCTGGATGCGCTGGTGGCCTATCTGCAGGGCCTTAAATTTCGTGGCGACGGCGGCAGGGAGGCGAAACCATGATCGGCGTTGTGCGCGGGCTGATCACCCTGTCACTGCTGCTGCTGTTCATGGCTTACGTCATCTGGGCCTACAGCAAGCAGCGCAAGAGCACGTTCGACGCTCTGGCGCGGGTGCCGCTGGAAGAAGATTCGAATCCGGTGTCGAGGACCCAATAGCATGAATTCCGGTACCTCTGCCATTATCGCCGTTGTCGTCATCGCCAACGCCCTGGCATCCTTGTGGCTCATCTGGTGGACCAACAAGAGCAATGCCGGCAAGGCCGCCAAGGAAACCACACATGTGTGGGACGGCGATCTCACCGAGTACAACAACCCCATGCCGCGCTGGTGGTTGTGGTTGTTCATCATCACCATCATTTTCGGCATGGTCTACTTCTGGCTGTATCCGGGCCTCGGATCCTTCGCCGGCTCCAAGGGCTGGACCTCCGCCGCCGAGTGGAAGGCGGAGGACGATGCCGCCGCCGCCGCCCTGGAACAGCGTTTTGCCTCACTCAAGGGCAAGAGCCTGGCCGAGCTTGCGCACGACCCCGAGGCGATGTCCACGGCGCGCAATCTGTTCGCCCTGAACTGCTCGACCTGCCATGGGTCCGACGCGCGCGGCGCCAAGGGCTTCCCCAATCTCACCGACAACGACTGGCTGTGGGGAGGGAGCGATGATGCCGTGTTGCAAACCATTTCGCAGGGACGTGATGGCGTGATGCCGGCCTGGGGTCAGGTGCTGGGCACCGATGGCGTGGAGCAGGTCATCGCCTACGTCATGACCCTGAGCGGCAAACAGGCGCCCGCGGATGCCGCGGCGGCCGGCAAGCCGCGCTTCGAAGCCATTTGCTCGGCCTGTCACGGCATGGACGGCAAGGGCAACCAGGCCCTGGGCGCGCCCAACCTGACCGACGATGTATGGCTGCATGGCAGCTCGGTGAAGGATCTGCGCGAGACCATCGCCAATGGCCGCACCAATCACATGCCCGCCCACTTGGAGCGTCTGGGTGAAACCCGCGTGCGGCTCCTGGCGGCCTACGTACTCAGCCTCTCGCACCCGCCGAGCGGCGGGAGCGAAGCCCCGCATGCCGCCGCCAATTGAACCCATCCGCCCCGCAGCGACAGGCCCGGATTGCCGGGCCTGTCGTCGTGAGCGGCTGTGGCGCCACATCGGTGTGGTGACCTGGGCGTCCTTCCTCACCGCCGGTGTGGAAACGATGTTCTTTTTCGCGTTCTTCGATCCCGAGATGCTGGGCATGCGTGACATTCCCCAGGCCTGGGTGGCCAACCGGCTGGCCGGCTACACCTTCGGCTTCTTCGTGTTCTGGGCCTTCACCTTCTGTGCGGCCACGCTCACCGCCTACCTGCTGCAGGCCGGCCACCCGCCGGTGGACGCGCGGACGGGCTGCCCCTCATCGACCGAACCATGAAAAGCGAGCCGGGCGAACAGGAGGTGGGCTTTTACGCGGCCCACCAGAAGCTCTACCCGCGCGAGGTGAGCGGGCGCTTTGCGAAGCTGCGCGACCTGGCTGTGATCGTGCTGCTCGGCCTGTTCTATCTTCTGCCCTGGGTGCCCTGGTCCGGACGGCAGGCGCTGCTGTTCGACCTGCCGGCGCGCAAGTTCTACATCTTCGACCTGACCTTCTTCCCGCAGGACTTTTTCCTGCTCACGTGGCTCCTGATCATGGCGGCGCTGTCGTTGTTCTTCTTTACCGCCCTGGGCGGGCGCCTGTGGTGCGGCTACGCTTGCCCGCAGACGGTGTGGACCGAGGCCTTCATCTGGATGGAACGGCTGACCGAGGGCAAGCGCCTGCAGCGCATGAAGCTCGACAAGGCGCCGTGGAGCGCCGAGAAAATCCTGCGCAAGACCGCCAAGCAGATCCTGTGGATCGGCTTCGCCGCCTGGACCGGCTTCACCTTCGTCGGCTTTTTCGTGCCCATCAAGGATCTCGGCGCCGGGATCCTGACTGGAAATTTGAGCGGCTGGGCGCTGTTCTGGGTGGTGTTCTACGGCTTCGCGACCTATGGCAACGCCGGCTACCTGCGCGAGCAGGTGTGCAAGTACATGTGTCCGTACG
>JAFEGC010000607.1 GCA_018240265.1 Pseudomonadota bacterium
AACCGGCATCACCGCACTGCAGGAGTTCCTGGAGGCGCAACCCCGTTCTTATCGCCACAGCGTGGGAACTCTCCCGCTCGCGGCGATTCGCCCGGCGCGGGAGTCCTCGCGCGGCGAGTCTCGACCCGAGCTGCTCGACGAGCTGGTCGCATCGGTCCGGGCGACCGGCATCATTCAACCGCTGATCGTCCGGCCCGTGACAGGGCTTCCCCATCAATTCGAGGTCGTGGCCGGCGAGCGGCGCTTCCAGGCGGCGCGGCGGGTGGGGCTGCTGCGCGTGCCGGCGATCATCCGGGAGTTCACCGATCAGGAGGCTCTCGCGGTCTCGTTGATCGAGAACATCCAGCGGGAAGAGCTCAGCGCCTTGGACGAAGCGCGTACCCTTGTGCGCCTGATCGCGGGCTTCGGGCTCACCCACGAGGAGGTCGCGCGGGCCATTGGGCGCTCGCGGGCGGCCGTCAGCAATCTGCTGCGCCTCCTCGAGCTCCCGCCGGCGGTGGCGGCCATGATGGACAGCGGCAAAATCAGCATGGGGCATGCGCGCGCCCTGCTCGGCGTCGAGGAGCCTGCGGAACGGGAGCGGATGGCGAAGCTCATCAGCGACAGCCAATGGAGCGTGCGCGAGACGGAAGTTGAGGTGCGCAAGGCGGCCCGGGCTAGTTCCTCGGGGCGGTCACTGGGTAAGTCCGCCGAGGTCAGCGAGCTATTGCTGGGTCAGGGATTGCGCGCGCACCTTCATCAGCGGACCGATGGAACGGGGAAGATCGTGATCGAGTTCGAGGACTCCGGGGCGCGCGACGCGGTGCTGGAGAAGCTGAGCACGATCGCAACCTGACTCGAACGTCGCATCCGTCACTACGGCTCAGGTTACCTTGGCAGCGGTCCGTGCCGAGCGGGTACACTTCCCGCCCATGAAATCCCCGACTCCGGCCGCTGCGGCCACCTTCGCCGAACTCGGCCTGTCCGGGCCGGTGCTGGCCGCCCTCAAGGCCACGGGTTACGAAGCGCCGTCGCCGATCCAGGCCGCTACCATTCCGGCCATGCTGGAAGGGCGCGATGTGCTTGGCCAGGCGCAGACCGGCACCGGCAAGACCGCGGCGTTTGCGCTGCCGGTACTGTCTCAGCTCGATCTCACGCAGCGCCTGCCGCAGGTGCTGGTGATGGTACCCACGCGCGAACTCGCCATCCAGGTGGCCGAAGCATTCCAGAAATATGCCAGCGCCATTCCCGGCTTCCACGTGGTGCCGATCTACGGTGGCCAGAGCTACACGCCCCAGCTCAATGCCCTGAAGCGCGGCGCGCAGGTGGTGGTGGGCACGCCGGGCCGCATCATGGATCACCTCGAGCGCGGCACGCTCTCGCTCAAGAGCCTGCGCAACGTCGTGCTCGACGAAGCCGACGAAATGCTCGCGATGGGCTTCGTCGATGCCATCGAAAGCATCCTGGCGCAGACGCCGCCGCAGCGGCAGGTGGCTCTGTTTTCCGCCACCATGGCGCCGCAGATCAGGCGCATCGCCGAGCGGCATCTGCGCAACCCGCACGAAGTGCTGATCCAGAGCAAGACCACGACTGCCGCGAACATCCGCCAGCGCTTCTGGATGGTAAGCGGCTTGCACAAGCTCGACGCGCTGACCCGCATTCTGGAGGTCGAGAATTTCGATGCCATGCTGGTGTTCGCGCGGACCAAGCAGTCCACGGTCGAGCTTGCGGAGAAACTCGCGGCGCGTGGTTTTGCGGCGGCCGCGCTCAACGGCGACATCCCGCAGGCGCAGCGCGAGCGCACCGTGCAGCAGCTCAAAGAGGGACAGATCGACATCCTGGTGGCCACCGATGTCGCGGCGCGTGGGCTCGACGTGCCGCGCATCGGGCATGTGGTGAATTTCGATGTGCCGTACGACACGGAGTCGTATGTACATCGTATTGGGCGCACGGGGCGTGCCGGTCGCAGCGGTCAAGCCATCCTGTTCATCGCGCCGCGCGAGCGCAACATGCTGCGGCTGATCGAGCGCGCCACGCGTCAGCCCATCGAGGCCATGGTGCTGCCGAGCGTGGACGAGGTAAATACCAAGCGCGTGGCAAAGTTCAAGGCACGCGTCGCCGACGTGCTGGGTCGCGGTGTTCCGGAGGCGTACCGCAAGATCGTGGAAGAGATGGGCGGTGAGTTCGGCGTGGAAATGGCGGATATCGCGGCGGCGTTGCTGACGTTGGTTCAGGGGAAGACGCCGCTCCTGCTGAGCAAGCGCGAGCATGACGCACTGGACGAGTCGCGCAGCGAGCGCGATGGCCCGCGAGATGCCGAGGACGGTCGCCGGTTTGAGCCGCGCGGCCGCCATCCGCGGTATGCGCCGCAGGACACGTATCGCATCGAAGTGGGCAGCCGCAATGGCGTGCAGCCCGGCAACATCGTTGGACTGATCGCGAACGAAGCGGGTCTTGATGGGACGGAGATCAACGGCATCGACATCCACCGGGATTACAGCACCGTGCGCCTGCCCACGGGAATGCCCGCGCATGTGCTGAAGCGCCTGCAGCGGCTCAAGCTCAAGGGTCGCGAGCTCGCCATGTCGCTGCTGGTGTCGGGCAAGGGTGGCGGACGCGAGGGAAGCGCACCAAGTGCGCAGGCGTCGAAAAGGAAGAAGGCAGCAAACCGCGGCTGACCGGCTGCTATAGCCGCCGCTTATGGACCGGCTACCAATAATTATTGGCGGACCGACGGCCTGCTGACCTCTAATACGGATCGGGGGAAGGCCGAAGCCGTGCACATGAAAGACAAGACCCTCAGGATCCGCACCACTAGCCGTCTGTCCTTCGGTCTGATCGACATGAATGGAGAGATCGGACGCATCGAGGGAGGCTTGGGTCTCGCTCTCGAGAACCCGTGCGTGGAACTGCGTGCCCGGCGCGCGCCGACCCTGTCGATGAGCGGAGCCACCGAGGTGCTCGCCTCGATCCAGCGCAAGGTCGAGAAGGTGAGCGCGGCGCTGCACGAGCGTTATGACATCGGGGGCGTCGAGCTTTTTATCGAGCAGACCATCCCGGACCACGTGGGCCTCGGCTCGGGTACGCAACTCGCGCTCGCGATCGCGCAGGCATTGAACCTGCTCTATGACCTCAAGCTCACGACGTACCAGCTCTCACGCCTCGCGCAGCGCGGTGGCACGAGCGGGATCGGTTGCGCGTCCTTCGACCTTGGAGGCTTTCTGTGCGATGGCGGTCATCGCTTCGGCGGGCCGGGCGGCAAACCTGGCTTCGCACCTTCGTCCGCCTCGGCGGACTTCGCACCGCCGCCGATCCTGTTTCACTCGGCGCTGCCGGCTTCTTGGAATGTGATACTGGCGATACCGGACGCCGGCCGCCGCACACACGGCGAAGAGGAATGCGAACTGTTTCGCACCCGCAGCCCGATTCCCGGCCCCGAGGCGGCGCAGGCCGCCCGACTGGCGCTGCTGAAGGTGCTGCCGGCAGTGAAAGAAGAGGATCTTGAATCCTTCAGCAGCGGCTTGGAGGCAATGCAGAAACTCGGCTGGAAGCGAATGCAGCTCGAGCGCCAGAATGAGGTCGTGCACGCCACACTCGCCGAGATGCACCGGCTCGGCCTGCGCGGCGTCGGAATGAGCAGCTGGGGACCAACGCTTTACGGCTTTTCCGATGCCGGCGTGCAGAGCGATCAGGCGACAGTGCGTGCGCTCGAGGCATTCGGTGCGGCACGGGGCGGCACACGCGTGATCATGACCCGGCCAGCGGTACGCGGCAGCTCGTGCACCTGGGAGTGAGCCATGAAGATTCAAATCTACGCGTTGACGAGCGTCGCAGATGCGGTCGATACGGTCCGGGCGGGAGC
Source organism: Pseudomonadota bacterium (assembly GCA_018240265.1). GTDB lineage: Bacteria > Pseudomonadota > Gammaproteobacteria > Steroidobacterales > Steroidobacteraceae > TMP-86. The sequence continues at coordinate 3,842 of JAFEGC010000607.1, forward strand.
CGATCTGATCGGCGTCGTCGCGGACAATGACGGGCTGGTGGTCGAGGATCGTACGAGCGCCCAGGCGCGCGAGATTTTCGCGGCGGTCGAGAGCCAGGCGCTCACGATCGCCCTTTCGCTCGGAACCGATGTCGAGCGCATCGCGCGCATGCTCGATTCTACGCGTCCGCATATCTTGCATTTGGCTGCCCGGGATTTGCCCACATCGGTAGTCGAGCGCATTCGCGCGCGCATTGGCGCGGTCAAACTGATGCTCGCAGTCCTGATCGATGGCCCCGGGGCCATCGAGGTCGCGCGCGAGCGTGCGCGGATTGCGGATTACCTGATTCTCGATTCAGGCGCAACGGGCAACCCGATTACTGGAGCGACCGGACGGCCGCACGACTGGAACATCAGCGCACGCATCGTCGCCGAATCTTCAGTGCCGGTGGTGCTGGCCGGCGGTCTATCGCCCGATAACGTCGCCGAGGCGATCCGGGTAGTGCGGCCGTGGGCTGTGGATTCATTCACGCGCACCGACCGCGTGGGACAGCGCGGCGTCAAGGATCCGGCGCGCGTGCGCGCCTTCGTCCAGAACGCACGCGCAGCGGCGCTGTCGCCGACCGAGCAGGGCTTTACGGGGTCTTGATCTCGACCGGCCGACCGTCGCCGTCGATCGTCTTGAGCAGCACCGGCCGCCGCCAGACGCGCTGGATGTACTCGAGCACTTTGGCGGCGCGCTCGATATCGATACCGCGGCCGTCGCAGTGGTGATCGTGCGCGAGCACCAGCGTCCCATCTACCTGTACCTCGGCCGCCGCGATCGACGGCGCACCGAAATTGTATTTCGGCCGCGCCAGCTCCTCATGGAGCGCGGTCAGGTCCTCGGTCTGCACCTTGATGCTGCCCGCCGTGTCGGCCTTGTAACGGAAGAGCTGCAGCTCGTTGGCGAGCTCCAGGGTCAGATGATTGCGCACGAAGCTCGCGTCGTCATCCTCCTGCATGGTTCGACGCGCGGCCGCCAGACCGTGCTTCGCGACGAGGTCTTCCCAGATGGAAAAGCCGAGGTGATAGGGATTGATGGCGAGCGCGACCTTTTCACCGCTGGCGATGGGGCGTACCACGTCTGAATGACACTTGATGGCATCCACATAGGCATGCTGCGGCAGAAAATCCGCCTCGCGCAGCAGCCGCGCGTGCCAGTACGAAGCCCAACCCTCATTCATGATCTGGGTCGCGTACACCGGATAGAAATAGAAGCTTTCTTCGCGTACTGCCAGGAAGATGTCCCGCTCCCAGCCATCGAGTTCAGGAGCGTACTGAGCGATGAACCACAGCAAATCCTTTTCCGGATGCGGTGGGATGGGCGCGCGCCGCCGCGCTGCACGGTCCTTCGTTTCGGACGATTGCGGATCGAGAGCGGCGAAGCGACGGCCGAATTCCGACGCTTTGATGCCGGACTTGGGATCAAGAAATTGGGGGTATGGTTCTCGGCCTATTTCGTGATTGAGATCAATGTGCTGCTCAAGCGCGAGCGCGGCATCGAGTACGGCCTCGACCTTTTCCTGGCCATGCTCCTCGATAGCCATGGCGATCTGGCGCGCATGGGTCGCGGCTTGCTCGACGATATGTTCGCCCACCTGACGCTGGCTGTCGCGAAAAATGAGATTGCTGCGGGAGAAATCCGCGTGTCCCAGCACGTGTGCGGTCACCAGAATGTTCTCCGCGAGGCTGTTACCCCTGGCAAGATAGGCGCGGCCCGGGTTGCCGGGAAATACCACCTCGAACAGACGCGAGTGACCCATCCGGTGCTGGATGAGCTGGCTGATGTAGCGAACGCCGAATGACCAGTGCGGCATGCGCACGGGCAGCCCATAGACGGCGATCTCCATCATGAAAGATTCCGGCACGGTCTCGAACTCGACCGGGTTGTAGGCGAGACCCTGCTGCACCGCGAGATCCTGGATGCGTGGCAGCAGTTCGCGCCACTCGCGCGTATTCATGCGTCCGCCCTGGCCTGGTGGCTGAAGAAATGCCGGACTGCTGCCCAGATGTCCTGCAACTGGCTCACCGCGAAACTGCCTGCGGGCTGCCCTCGTTGGGCCAGCGTCGTGAACAGCTGCGCGGTTTCGGTGGTAAGGTGTCGCTGCGCGATGGATGAGATCTCGAGGTAGCCGAGATAATTCGCCTGCTCAGCAAGTTTGTCGAGCGCAATGCGCGCATCAACTCGATCGCTGTGGGCGTTATCGCCGTCCGATGCGTAAAACAGGTAGACGTTATAGCGGCCCGGATCATATTTATCCCGCGTGATCTCGATGACCTTGTTGAAGCCGGTCGACGCCACCGTGCCACCGCTGCCGCTGACTTGGAAGAACTGCTCCTCGTTGAATTCCCAAGCCTCGGTGGTATGCGCCACAAACACCGTGTCGAGATGCCGATACTGACGGCGCAGTCCCTGAACCGCCCAAAAGAAAAAGGACTTTGCCAGCTGGCGATCCTGATCCGACATGCTCCCCGAGACGTCCATCAGCATGAAGACGACGGCCTGGGTAGCCGGTTGCTCGCGCCGATTGAGCTGACGGAAACGCAGATCGTCGTCGGTGAAGGGTGGGCCGGCACCGTGCACACTGCGCCGCTTGATCGACTCCTTGAGTGAGCGGCGGCGGTCGAGTCGCGATCGAGCTCCGCGCTTGGCCCAACCCTCGCGCGTCCAATCCGACTCTTCGGACTTGCCCACGCGCGCTTTCAGGTTGGGAAGCTGCATCTCTTCCCAGAGCCAGTCGACGATGTCCTCGATCTTGAATTCGAGCAGGAATTCGTAGCCGCCGTCATCCCGGCCACCTTGTCCCTTGCTCTGACCGGCATCGTTCGCCGGTTGCCTAAGCTGATCGCCCGGCTTGGCGGCGCCTTGACCGACCCCGGTCGGCTGATCCGGCGAGCGTAGTCGAAAGTGATAGTGCTCCAGCATGTGCACTGGCACGCGGATGGTGCGTGTGCCGCCGGAGAGCACGTCGCCGCCGGCAATTGCGTCGGGCAGGTGTGCGCGCACGGCCTCACGCACCTTGTCGTTGTGGCGGAGCCAGTCGCGGGCGCCGCGCGAGAACAAGTCGTACCAGCCGTTGATACGCGTGCAGCCCAACTTGTCCTCGTTCATTTCCAAGGGCGCTACTCCTGTGCGAGCAGGGTCGTGACGTAGTTCAGGGCTTCCTTGGCGCTGTGTTCGTCGTAACCGTAGTCGCTGATCAGACGTTGCTGCACGGCGGAGATCTTCTTGTGGGCTTCGTCATCGGGTCGTGCCGAAGAGGTGACCAGACGCAACACGTCGCGCCGCTCGGCGAACAGGTACTGCTTGATGGCCTCTTGCATGCGGGCATGGCGGGTGAGCGAGAATTTCTCGCCCGCCTTGAAGGCGACCATCGCCTTGCGAACCACTTCCTGGCGAAATGATTGCTTGCCCGAGTCGGACACCTTGATCTGCTCCTCGACCGAACGCAGGAAGCGCTCATCCGGCGGACGCGATTCACCGGTGATCGGATCCTTGACCTCGCGCTGATCGAGCGAGGCCTCGACCTCATCGAGATACTTCTCGAGAAGCTGCTGCGCTTCCTCTTCGAACGAGGCGAACATGGAACGATGCACGTCCTCCTTGACCCAGCGGTTGTAGAACTCCTTGCGCGCGCTCACGAGGTGGTCCATCCACAGCTTCTTTTGCTTGGCGTCCATGCGCGCGTCGCTCTCGATGGCATCCTTGAGCGCCAGCAGCATTTCCATGCTGGTAAGGCTCTTGGCGTTGTTGTGCGTGATCGCATTCGAGATCGCGTTCACCACGAATCGTGGACTCACACCGCCGAGACCTTCATCCGGCGCCTCGGCCTTGAGTTTGTGTGCCTCGGTGTCGGCGAAGCCTTCGACGGTCTCACCGGAATACAGGCGCAGTTTCTTCGACAGGTCGAGTCCCTCTTTCTCGGGCTTGGCGAGCCGGGTGAAGATTGCGAAAACCGCTGCAAGCTTGAGTACGTGCGGATCCAGATGCACCTGACGGAACGCCGGCGCGCCGCTGACCAGTTTCTTGTAAATGCGCGCCTCATCGGGATAAGACAAGGCATACGGCACCTTGATGATGACCATTCGATCCAGTAGCGCTTCATTTTCCTTTTCCTGCAGAAATTTGTTGAATTCCGCGAGGTTGGTGTGCGCGAGGATGGTCTCATCGAGATGGATGAGCGGGAAGCGCGATACCTTGACGTTCTTCTCCTGCGTGAGTGTGAGCAGCAGATAGAGGAACTCGCGCTTGACCTTGAGGATTTCGATCATCTCCAGAAGGCCGCGGCTCGCCGCGTACACGGCGCCGGACCAGGACCATGCCCGGGGGTCGCCTTCATCGCCGATCTCGGCGACCTTGGACAGATCGACGGAACCGACCAGGTCGGCGATGTCGGCGGTAGTCGGGTCGTGCGGCGCATAAGTGCCGACGCCGACGCGTGAGGCTTCCGAGAGAAAAATGCGCTCGACCGGCACCTGCAGGTAGTCGCCCTTGAATTCTCGATCGAGCCGCTCGCGCGACCAGGGGCTTAGCTCCCCTGCGATGTCGACACCATAGGTATCGCGAAATGAGCCGCGCAGACTCGCGGGAATCAAATTGAGCGGCGACTCGTGCATCGGCGCGCCCTTGATGGCGTAAAGCGCGCCGGCATCGGTGCGGCTGTATTCCTCCAGACCGCGTTTCAGCAGAATCGCCAGCGTCGACTTGCCACCGGAGGGCGGCCCGAGCAGCAGCAGAAGCCTGCGGCCGACGTCCGAGCCCGCGGCCGCCGCCTTGAAATAGTCGCCCACGCGGGTGAGCGGTTCATCCAGTCCGAACAGTTCCGAGCGGAACAAGGCCTGTGAGCGCGCATTCTCGTCGGCGTCTGGAGCTTCGCGCCCATACCAGCGCAACATGTCCCAGATGTACTGGTGACTGGTGCGGGCGAGCGCCGCGGGGTTCGTGGAAAGGATGGTGCTCAGGAAGTCGCCGAAGGTACCATGCCAGTGTTGGGCTTGATGCTGCCGGCTGTACGCACTGAGAGAGTCGATGAAAC